>NZ_JBQHVO010000009.1:0-99088 GCF_052064465.1 Niallia sp. HCP3S3_B10
TTTCAAAGATAACACTATCCCAAATATGTTATAGTTCCACTTATTTCGAAGATAACATTATCCCAAATATGTTATAGTTTCGCTTTTTCCATATATAACCCTACCCCAGATATGTTATAGTTCACTTATCCAAAGATAACACTATCCCAAATATGTTATAGTTCCTTCATTCCAAAAGACATTACATCCAAAAAATTTTATAGTTCAATTATTAAAAGAAAAAACATCCCAAATATGTTATAATTCAAAATCTGAAAAAAGATAACATATTTGGGATGTTTTTTAGTAGTAATTTTTAAGAGTGTATTAAATATATTTTTTAATAAAAAATATATGCATATCATTATGATTTTAAAGATCCTCTGGACTCGAGTAATTTAAGAAATGCAATTTATAAAAGATGTCTTTAAATTATCAACTAAATGTAACGTGCTTAAATATCATTTTTTTCATTTGATCCCAAAATTGTTATACTTTATCCCAAAAACGTTATTTTTTATCCCAAATATGATATATTTACTATCATTAAACACAGATATATCAAGGGTTCATCAGATACCTAAAATATTAAAACTATAAAACTAAGGTAACTACATATCCTAAAAATGTTATATTTTATCCCAAAAATGTTACATTTTCACCCTATATTTGCTATATTTCGTCCCAAAATTGCTATATTTCATCCTAAAAATGTTATATTTTATCCCAATTTTGTTATAATTGTCTACTATTAACCTATTAGTACCAAGGGTTTAAAGGTACGATAAAATATTAAAACATCTAAAACTATTAAAAATAAGTTAAAATATTAAAACTAGAAAGCTAGATAATTTATATATAATAAAGAGTATAGATAAATTATATTATCCATACCCTTTATTTAGTACTAATATTGTTTAATATAAATTATTTTAAAAGACACCTCTTTTAATTTAGCAATAATACTATCAATTTTATTTTTTGTATTCTCAAAATCCCTAGTAGGGTATTCTTTAAAAAAACCATGAGCCATTACCCATACCTTGTTTTCATAACCATAAATGTCAACTTTATTAGTCCAACCATCATTATTTTCAATATCTTCTAATTCTACATGTTTTAAAAACATCTTATTTCCTCCAATATAGATTTAGTGTCAAGTATGTGTTCTAGATACTCTCTAACTTACAAAATAGCTGTTATTTGCGCTTCTGTTATAAGAGAAAGGTTTCTTATCTAAAATGTATAATAATTGTTCTAAAAGGATTTTCTCCCCTCTAATACAATCCTGCTAGTTTACCAGTTTATAATATCAATTATGATTTTTTTTATGCCTTCTGTGTCCACTTTAGAACATATAATTTCTTGATTCTCTAAAATAAATCTAATGTTTCCTTTTTTTTCGATTATATAATCCCATCCAAGTTTATTAAGTATGTCAATTAAATCTTCAATTCTATTCATAAAACTTTTCCCCGTTTTTCTTTTCAATATTAAAAAGAGCAGTATTAAATATTTTCATTAAGAAACCACTACTAGTGATATAATAGTAATAGTGGTTTCTCCCTTTTCCTTATTGGATATTATTGAATAACCTAACAATGTTCACATTCTTAACATTTATATTTAAAATATGAAACATACTATAGTTTACCTTGATAATTCTCTTTGCATGGTCCTCGTTAGCAGCCAAAATATCTGTAGTTATATATCTTTCTTGCTCATTAAATTTAAGTAGAACCGACACGAGAAAATGTTTCTTAATTGTTTTTTGGCCATGATAAATTTCTGATGAATTATCAACGAATAATACATCTTCTGTTTTTATTATTTTTGGTATATTGCCTTTTTGAGATATTTTAATAAAAGCGGGTTCATCTTTTATAAGATGATATACAGAAATATTGCCCTTTTCTTCTATTTTTCCGTCAATCAATAATATATTTTCACGAATTTGATAGAAATGTTTACTAGTATAAAAATCAACCATTATGCTAATTCCTCCTCAAATGAAAAAAGATCGTAAGTGGTTGGAATAATATATTCAACCAATTCTTCGATCCTTTTTAACCCGCTTATTAATTTTAAGCTTGTATTCTTTTTACTTCTCAATTGGAACACTACAGTATTATTAGTAACAATTATATTTATACTGTTTTTTTGATAGAAACCCCTTGTGTCAATAGTAATTATAGATGGATTATTATCTAAAAGTGATAGCCAATCATTAGAGTTTTTCCCTTCCTCACTTAACATATACTCAATACAGGTAATTGTAGTATTTAAAGTTCCTAATGAAAGGTCAAACATATAAGCAAAGCTCATAGTATTATTACCATTAAAATACACTCTATATCCCTTTTCTCTTTGATTAGAATGTCCTTTAAATGGTTCAATACGAAAAACTATATCTTCAAAATACCATTCCAATCCATCTTTTTTACTTGAAAATCCTATACCCTTTAATAAGCTTTCTAACTTTGTAGGTTCTAGAGGACAAAAGCATGTGATTTTATACATATGTAATCCTCCTACAGACATTAGAATCAAATAATTTAGTCGTCGTCAAAACCTTTCCCTCCTAGTGAGTATTTTGTTTCATTTCTATTAATTTTCTTTTTTGTCGTTTACTTTTTTCATAAAAAAAAGCCTTCAGGACAGTTAATAGCACAGCTGCTATTAAAACTGAACCCAAAGGCTCTACATTTACTAAGTAAAAGAAAAATCCAAAATAGAAAAATAATCTGATTTAATTTTAACTTTTTATCCTATTATTTTCAATAGTTTCAGAAGATATCGTCAGTTATTCGAGCAGGACAGTCTGTTTACAAACAAAAAAGTGAAATATACTTTTATACTTGAAGATACATCACAGTCATAGATTTCTATAATTTCCAGATACATAATTCATAACTAATGTTCCAGCAGCATCTATTTTAAAATTCGACTCTAGAATCGTTATATTCGAATAGATCTAAACTTGAACACAAAGTCACTGTCGTCAATAAATGCTTTTAAACCACTATAAGTATTTGTTGTTTTCTAACAAATTTGCTGAATTAAGCTAGGTGAATTGTTTTTTGGAGAATTAACATCATTTGAAACTTCAAAAGCCTCCATTTGTTCAAAGTCAAAGGGAACAAGTAATTTACTTAACGAGTTAGTATCGGTATTTGTTGGATTTAGCCAGAATTGTTCATCTTCAGGTTTTAATATGACTGGCATTCTATCATGTATTTCAGTCATTAGCTTATTTGGTTGAGTGGTAATTACAGAACATGAGTATACCATTTCTCCTTCTGGGGATTTCCAAGATTCCCATAAGCCAGCCATACCAAATGGTTGATTATTTTTAAGTTTTATACGCATAGGAATTTTACGTTCATTTGTACGTTTCCATTCATAGAAAGAATCAGCAAGGATCAAACAGCGTTTCTTTTTATAGGCATTACGAAAACTTGGCTTTTCGGCAATTGTTTCTGAACGAGCGTTAATCATTTTATAACCGATTTTCATATCTTTAGACCAGGGAGGAATTAATCCCCAACGTAAATATCCAAGACGATTCTTTTCACCATCATTGATCACAGAAAGTACGGATTGAGAGGGAGCTACATTATAGTTTGGGTTATAATGGGATTCTTCAATTGCTGAGTCGATATTAAAGCGGTCAATAATTGTTCCAAAGTCGGTAAATAAAGTAAAGCGACCACACATGCTATCACCTGCTTTTTAGGTTAAGTGTAGCAAAGTAGAATACGGAAAACAAACGAGTAGTAACTTATCGTCAAGTACGATAACTACTACTTATTATTATATTATTAATAATACGAAATCAGCCTTTAAAAAAATAACGCGCTACCTTCAGGCTGCGCGTTTATAAATATAACTACTATCCCTACTATTTTTCTCTTTATATTTTTTTCTTGTTCCCTTTTAATAACTAAACGCAATTAAAAATTTCTACCCGACTTTTTTGAAATAACTTTAAATTTTTCTTTCAGTCTTCTATTTGATAACCTATGAGATATTTTTTGATAACGGCAGTTCTTTTATATTTGACCATAAAACTTCAATTGTTTTTTTTCCATTAGCAGCATTAAAGGTGATTTTATTTATATAAGTGAGTTTAACTAGATGCTTCTCAGTATAAAAGGTAGATGTTTTGTAAACAAGAGAGTGTTTATTATTTTTAGATTTTTTTATTAGCAAAATTATCATCCTTTATTTTTTTCTTAATTTTATTAAGAAAAGTGAGGTTGAAATGATAATTTTGACAATGAATTTTTCATTTACTTTTTCTCCAATTGTATAGAGATAATAAATACGTTTTTTTTTTACATAAAAAACAAGAACCATCCTACGATATATTGTAGGATGGATTATTTAAAGTGGTTAATTTTGTATCACTATAATTATTCTTATCTTCGAATTTGATAATAAAGTTGTTTGATTATTAATAAACTAACGCACCCATTAGTTTAAGTGCATTTGTTCACAAACTTCTTTCAGGAATGTTGCACGTATCTCCAATAAGGGGTAGTGTCAGGAAAATGCGGATATACAACGCTAAGAAAATTCTAAATTAAAAAGCCCAACTTCTCTGCAAAACAAAATAGAGAAAGTGAGCTTTTCAGTTACTTCATTATTTTTATTTGAACTAATATAAATCTGCTAAGTTGATTTTTTAGCTCAGCTATTTATTGAATTCATTAACTGGAAGTAGTATTCAGGTTTATGAGTCTTATTTAGATTATACCAGGAATGTAACGTATCTGATGCAAATACATCTAATTTTTTCAGAACTTCCATCGCAAATTCCAGAGGAGCTATTCCTGATGCAGTAATTAAATTCGCATCAGATACCACAGCTCCAACCTCATAGAACTTTTCTCCTTTATAGTTAGGACATATCATTTTAGTGTATTCTAAATTATTACTTGTATGCTTTCTAGTATCTAAGTATCCCATATTCGCAAGGGCCTCAGTTGCACCACAAATTGCAGCAACAATAGTGCCAAGCTTTAAAGCTTGGCCAATTCTTTCCAAGATAGGTTGATGAATTTCTTCACTCCAAGTAGTCCCTCCTGGTAAAATTAAAAGATCTTTACTCTCAAGAGTACATTCATCAAGGGAAATATCTGGTTTTATGCTCAGTCCTCCCATAGTAGTAATCATTTCTTTATTAGCTCCTACTGTAACTACTTTTAAAGGTGCTAAATCCTTTTTGAAATATCTTCCTGAGTTTAGTTCAGCAGTTAAATATCCATATTCCCAGTCCGACATTGTATTAAATACATATAGAAAAACTTTTTTTGTTTGCATCCAATAACACTCCAATCACAATTGATATAGCAATTATAATAAAACTTCCCTGACAGTTAACGTCAGGGAAGTTATCATACTTGATGAAATTTTATTAATTCCGACAGAACTTCAATAAGTCTTTTCTTAAGACTTATTGGCTCAATAACTTTAATAGATTTATTGTACGGTAAAAGTAAATAAGGTACATATGTATGTATCATATCTTTTTCAAGAAGAAAAACTGCTTGATTTGAAGTCCGTTCCTGTAAATAATGTCCTAAAAACCAATGTTGGCAAATATCAGTCAATACACTTTTATCCCCACTAATAACCAAAGAAATAATCCCTTCCTTATCTTCTATAGTTGGAAGAAGACTTTTTATAAAAAAGTCACGTGCTGAAAAATTTTCTGGCCTGTTAAACTTATTCTCGGTTAGCATTAGACTTTCAATTCGATCTACTCTAAAACTACGGATATCATTCCTAAGATGACAAAATCCAATCACATACCACTTATTATTCCAATAGATAATTCTGTACGGATCGACCAATCTATAATTTAATTGCTTTTCACCACTTTTATGGTAAAGAATTTTTACTGAGTACCCGTCAGCCACGGCCTGCTCCAACTCCTTCAAAAAGGGTTCCATAGAGAGTGAACTTAATCGACTTATTACTTCAAGACTAGTAAAATGTTGGTTTATCTTTGTTTCCTGCTCTTGATTTGAGTATTTACTTAGTTTTGAAATGGCCCTATTTAGTGCTTCACCTCCATAATATCCGGCTTCTTCTGCAAAAACAGCAGCGTGAAATAGTGAAGTTTGCTCCTCAAAATCAAAAAAAAGAGGAGCCTCTATAAAATTGTTCAATAAAGTGTATCCACCGTTATGTCCTGGCTCTGAAATTATAGGTACGCCACTTGTTGAAATTGTATCAATATAACGATACACAGTCCTTATATTCATCTCTAACTTTTCTGAAATTTGTTTTGCTGTAATTTTTTCACCAGAACGCAGCATCCATAGAATTGCTAACATATTGTCAATTTTAGGCATATAATTCCACCTCTATATGCAATTTATTTTCTATTATATATTTCCGATTTTTGGTATAACTCAACAACTGTTCTTTTCCGATAGCTTTCTATAAAAATAGGATCTCCAACTATATCAGCTTGCCCGATAACTAACCAAGTTTCCTTCCAATCTCCATTATTAGAGCCAACTAGTGATCGCTCTTCTGTAACCTGATTGTTCATTCTCTAGTTGTGAATTGCAAAGATGGTAAAACCATTGTATCAAATGAATATCTCTCTTTTTATTAATAAGTCTAACAACTTATACAATTCATTCATAAGGTCCTCTTACACAGTTTGCACCTATCCAGAAAAGAAAAACTTCTTTAACTATTCCTGCTTCTTTTCTACAATAAAGGCATTAATTCTCTAACCGAATCAATGCCAGTAGTTTTTCCCTACACAATGAATTTAGTAAACCAAGCAATATATTCTGCTCCTGGTATAAAGAACAATTGAGCTAGTAATGTACCTAAAAGGCGAGAAGTAATCATCATAAGCGACACAGCCTTAAGATTGGTATAATTCCCCCTCTGATTAATCACATCATCTGCAAGTATAGAAATTTTCGGATCAATAAATATTGTGAGTAAAATCGTTGCGACTCCATTAATAAGCCCCGATGCCATTATAGAAGTTGATGCTCTTTCTGGAGCTATTAATGATGCATACAAGGCTGAGAGTACACCAATAGTATAAATAGCCGTTATAACCATATTAATGATGAACAATCTAATCGGAATATCCTTCAACTTAATGCCCACTAGATAAGAGGGCATTGGTAAATGAATGTGTTTAAAGCCTCGCTTCAAATATTCAAAAGTTAAACCCTTCTTTATCAATGAAGGTATTGATCCTCGTTCCTCAGACAAGTGTATAATCGCTCTAGAAAATATCGCAATAAACGTAGGGAGCAATAGGATTCCTATAATCGTTCCGAATGTTGAAGCCCCTATAATTACTCTATACTGAGATTCTACAAATTCTAGGGTATCTACTTTGGGAGCATTATCTATTAAGCTTCCTGTGAAGGGTTGTTGCATCATATTGGCCATTCTAGAGACAATGACCATTAAGTTAAATAAGGATAGAGCTGAAGCTAATAACCTTACCCTTGCACCAGATAGCCTAACGGCATAAGCAAGTGTTTCAATTGAATGAATAATGAATATGAAGAGAGATATTAAGATTAATTTCTCTGTGAAGATTTCCAAAATAGTTAACCCACTTTAATTGTTTTTCTTAATTCTACCATAATTATCCTATTATAGCTTATTGAATAAAACTGTCTCTTTAGTCGAATAAATAAAGCTCCTGCTTAGGAGCTGGGTCTATATAGGAACAATTATTCTAGGATTAGTAAGAGACTTCAGAATTTACCTTATATTTGATGAAGAATAAAACCCAATATACAAATAGGTATAGAAAACCAATAACTGCGTAAATAGACCAGATTGAACCCTGTTGTAGCTGAGCAGCTAAGTGTTCAAGTTCATTGATACCTTTCGCTCTTCCTATACTATTTAACATACTAATAATTGGAACGGTAATCGTTGTGACAATTGCAATAATCGACAAACCTAACATTCTTTTTTGAAAAACATTCAAAATTCCAGATCCTAATGTTAGAAATAGAAATAGATAGTAAATTAACCATACCCAACTAGGAAGTGTCTCCCAATACATATTTATCACCTCTATTTGATATGTAATTATTAATTTATTTTACCATTAAATTCCTTATATTAGGTTAGTTTTCTCTTTTTCTTATTCCATAAAACTCCCTCAATAAACAAAGTGAAAACTCGCGTTTTCTCCAGTATTCTCAGTATTTTATAGAATGTTATTTTAGAGGTTAATGCTCGCTACTATGGTTGGATTTATCTCGTAAGGATAAATTTGGACTTTGAAACAAAAAAGACTGATAACTCATTAGCCACACACTTACAAAAAATGGTGGATGAGTTAAAATATGATCGCACTGGTGGATGTCCACATTTCTCATGGAGGTCAACCCTCCCATGCCTCACAGAGTCTTCGCTCTCAAATTCCTTCGTCCAACCTTTCCATGAGGTGGATGTCAGTCATGCTGCTTCACAGGGTCCTTGCCCGAAGTTTTGTTGCTTTGCTGACTAATCCGTGCTTCAAATATACGACACTTATAACACCTAAAACTCTTTTCTACTCTACTGTTCCTACTGAACTAAGCGGCTTTTTCAACTTCTATGTTTGCTCTCATATGAGGGATATCCTGTAACATTCGCTCTTCACTAAACTCAAATTGTTTCTTACCAATGGCAAAGAAAATACGAATTAACTTATTGCACAGGGCTATCAGAGACTGCATTTTCTTTAGTGGATTATCCGGACGCTGCGTGTAATAGGCATGCAGCGTTTTAAAGGCCGAATTCTTCGCAACCATAATCATACAAACCCTGAAGAGGAGAGCCCTCAGCTTCTTCCTTCCTCGTTTTGTAATTTTTGTTTGCCCTTTATGCTTGCCAGATGTGTTCTCCTTCAAGCTCAATCCAGCTAGCTTAATGATTTGTCTAGGGTGAGAATAGTCTTGAAGATTTCCAACTTCCGCAAAGAAGCCGGCAACCGTATCTCTCCCTACTCCCTTAATAGCTAACATTTGTTGAACACCAGGGATATGTTCAATTAGGTTATCTATTTTATCATCTAGTTCTACGAACTTCTCTTGTATCAAATCATACTTATCTAGCAGCGTTGCTAGTTCTAATTTAAGCCATATTAGCACCTTGGCGAAGTCCGATGGACTCTTTTGCTGCTTGTTTTAACTCTATTATTTTGTTTAGTCCTACACTCCGACTAACTGCTTTACGTAAATGATCCAATAAGTTCTGATCCGTGAAAAGAATCAGTTCATGTGGTAAGGCTCCTAGCCTTAAAAATTGCAAGGCTGCTTTCCCTTCCCAACTCTTAAAGACGGTTAAAAACTCAGGAAAATACCGATCTAGCCAGTTGTGAATCTGCCCTTGCACCGTTTGAAGGTCCTCAGTTAGGAGATCGCGTATTTTTTTCGCCACACGGAGTTCTGCATAAACACCTTGTGGAATCGTTGGTTCAGCATATCTCCCATCCTTGACCAGCTGCGCAATGACTTTAGCGTCTTTCACATCGTTCTTTGTCGGTGAGTTGTCGTCAAGTTCCTTACTTTTCTTCACATGTAAAGGGTTCACTGCGACAAATTTTATATTATTTTCTTTCAGTATATGAGCTAGATTTAACCAATAATGTCCGGTAGGTTCCATACCTACTATCACTTTTTCCATGTGTTGTTCTAGCTTTAATTGGTTGATCCAATCAAGAAATAGGTGAAATCCTTGCTTGGTATTATCAAAATAACAAGGGGAACCGAACTCCATTCCTCTATAATCCTGTGCACGTGCGACATGCTTGAATTTCGCAATATCTACACCTATAATAAGAGTCTGAAAAGTGATTTGAGCAATCTTTTCATTTTGGTTGTAATTCATTTCAAGACCTCCTGGTTAATTGAGTACGTCCTTTTCGCTAGCCGGCTTTAGGACTCTCTCATTCTACCAAGAGGTTCTTTTTTTGTTCAAACCTCATTTTCTTTCATTACAGGAATGCTGCTTCGTTTGTTAAATAACTATAGAAATGATTTAACCTGTTCAAGAAAATGCTCAGGTTCTTCCATATAAGGAAAATGAGCACTTTTGTTAAAAAGTATCAAGTTACTATTATCCAGTTGTCTATGTATAAGGTTGGAAATCGGTACCCCAGAATTTCTATCGTGAACGCCTGTGATTATTAGAATATCATGCGTTACATCTTTTAACCTACCAATTAATGGAATAACAGGTGGGTTGTTCTGTATTGCCTTTAACATTGTTCCAGTATTTTTCATTTTACTTTCTTGAGTTAAACGTCTGTATTCTTTGGCAAAATCCTGGTTCTCAAAAAATAAGCGATCTACAGTTGATATATCCGCGACTTTCCATATACTTAAATACTTTTCTTCAATCGTCCCTTGCTCTCCAAGTATGCGTTCAATTTCTAAAATAAATGTAGGGTTCGCAATAGACATAAAACCTGCAATTTGAATGAGATATTGAGTTTTTAAACCTATTAAGCTTGGACTTGAGAGGAGAACCTTATTTATTTTATTAGGTAATGAATGAGTAATTTCTAGAGCTAACTCCCCACCAAAAGAGAAACCAAACAAGTCAACCTTTTCATAGCCTATCCATTTATGAATTCCATTAAAGTCAGTTATTAACTCCTTAAAAGTAAAGGCATCTTTAGAGTCAGGACTTCCACTTCTTCCACAACCACGTTGTTCATAATATATAATCGTCCTACTTTTTGATAGTAGAGGACCTGTTGTACGTTCAAAGGAATATAAATTCCCTCCAGGACCTCCATGAATGATTACCAAAGGAGTAGTACAATTCTCTGCACCCTCAATTTTTATCCAGTGTTCAATATCATTTATGTATTGTTTATATTCGCCATTTACAAGTCCCATAGCTTCTCCTTAATATTAGAAAATATGAAATAATTGTAAACTATTTCATATTCCTATTCCATAAACCTCCTCCATTTCTACAAGAAAAGGATACCTTTGTTTAGGAAGCCCTCATAGTATTGAAATTCTAATAATCATTGTTATTCCACTCGTCAAATATCATTCCATAAACAACATGATCAACATAATGATCGTAAAGCCATTCTGCTTGCCGTATGCATCCTTCGTTTATAAAACCTAAATTCTCTGGAATACTTCTACTTTTTTTATTTTCAATAGCAGCTCTAATCTCAACCTTATTTACATTCAAGTAACTAAAAGCATAATCAGTTAGTGATTTAGCAACCCTTACCATTATCCCATTGCCTTGATATTCTTCACCAAGCCAATAACCTATCTGTGCAGTTCTGTTTGACCAATTTAAACTGTTAAATCCTGCAACACCAACGATAGAACCTTTATATATAATTACCGTGGATAAACTTTTATTCTCAGAAAAACCTTTTAAGCTTAATTTTACAAATTCTACTGTATCTTCAAGCTTTGTAGTTATGTCTAACCAAGGAAGCCATTCTCTTAAATAACTTCTTGATTTGTTTGTTAAATCAAATATACTTTCACTATCCCTTAATTCTATTAACTTTAAAGACACTTCCTCGTCAATTTTATGTATAAACACAAATAATCCCCCAAATTGTTTTTACATATTTTAACACAAAATATCTAATCCTTCTTAAATAAAACTGCTCCTATTGTTCTACAAGTAACTAAAGAAAAAAGGCATTAATACTCCTAGGATTAATGCCTACAAAACTAAAGTTTGAACTAAATAAATCACTCTTTGAAAACTACTTCCTGCCTTTTTAATCCCATCTCCTCCAGACAACGGTAAAGAATATCTTTTTGTATTCCATTTACTAAGTAATATTTCTCCTTGAAAATAACTCTAATTACTTCAACAATTTCTGCTTCAGTGATCTCACTTGTTTGTATAGATTTAATGTAAAGATTTAATGGAACATTATTTTCACCTAAATGTAATGGTGGTTGTAAATAATCGATCTTTTGGAATCGCTTAAAATCATTCATTGAAAAAAACCTATCTCTTTTAATACAATTTTCTTTTTCTTCCTCTGTATGTACCATATCTTTTGTTTCTGTTTCTAAAAAGAGTGCTTTAAGTGAAGGATTACCTGCTAAAAGTGCATCTTCGTTTAATAACTCTTCTAATTTTAAAAGAGTTTGAGTTCCGACCCCTTTACTCCTTAGCATAGGGTTTGTAACTATATAAACTATAAAACCCGAATTTACGTCTGCAAAATAATGTCCTGTAGCAAAAGAAACAAGTTTCTCCCCTTCAAATCCAACTAAAAATCGGTAATTGTTAAACCTTTCATTTTTAGCGTACTGTAAACTTTTTTCAAATATATTATGTGATTCACAGACTTCAATTGGAAAAGTGCGATCATATATTTCAAATACTTTTTCCAAAGCACTTAAATTATCTAAGGTAATTTCATCCCATCTGATTGTCATAACACTGCCACCTTTTCTAGCTGTATTAAGCAATTGTATCATAATGGCTTTCTATTCTTATTCAACAAAACTGCTGCTATTGTTAAATAAGCAAAAGCATCCCTTATTTTGAACTGCCCCCGTTTGTTTAAGTGCATTGCTTTACAAACTAAAGTAAAGTGTTGCTGAAAAGCAACGCTTACTTTAGTTATTTGAATGTATTGTACGCTCCTTTAAAAACTCATTTCTTATTAATAAAAAGGATTTATAACCATATATGAAACCTAAAGTGTTTAAAAGTAAATCATCTACATCAAAACTACGATATGAAAAACCAATAGATAAGGATATTGTTAACTGAAGAATTTCTATAAAAATTGAAACTAAAAACCCTATGAACATAATGTTACTAAAACTTAATTTTCTCTTTATAAAATGGATATATAATCCTAATGGAGTCAATAGAATTAGATTTCCTCCTATATTTTTGAGTTCGAGTAAATATGTGTTATAAGTTATCGCATTATGAAGTGAATTCCATATGGTCGCAAAAGGAATCAAATTATATGTAAAATGGGCATTGGAACCGAGAGTACCTAAATAGTCATTAATAAATGACTTTTGAAATGGAATCGGAAAAATAGTGACGTTTAAGAGACATAACAAATAAATTACTAAAACTGCGTCAATTGTTGTACGACCCAGTGTTACACTATTATTTTTCCATTTGACGAAGTAAATAAGAACAAAAATAATACTGCTTAACAATACAACTGATTCAACACCAAACAAGAACAATACCTCCTAAAAGTGATACCATAATTTTACTTTAACTGGATGAATGTGTCGATAAAGATCTTCAATAATACTGCACCGTTAGTTCAAAAACACTCCCCTTATATGTAAAGTGGTGTAATATTTTGTAATTTATAAGGAACCCTAAAAGAAAACAAAGTAAAGGAGAATTTTAATGAGGAAAATCTCTTTGTTCATTACAATTACATTGTTATCTTTTTCTCTCTTATCAACAAACGTTCTAGCTAAGTTATCTACCGAGGAAGAAGCATTCATTAATAAGATTACAAACGACTTCGTAAAAACCCATAGCCTAAACCTTAATGAATACAGTCTATTTGATATTAGGGAGCTTAATAATGAAAGTTTACAGGCTAAAGAGCAATCATTATTAAACATCTCACTAGAAATAACAAAAAATCAAAGTTTTATCGACTGTAGCCCTATCTATTATTTAAATAAACTAAAGAGTAAGGGGTATGTTTTAGAGAAGAAGCTAAATGGAATGAACAACTTATATACCTTAACTTATGATGAAACAAATAAGAATTGGTTAGTAACTAAGAAAACTAATATAATGGGAACCGATTTAGTTGACTTAGGTTTACTGAAGGGAAGCAAATAAAGGAAAGAGGAAGCTCTATTTACTAGGAGTAATATGGTACCTGTAGTTAGGACACTTGAAAAAGAGTGTTTTACCTATAGGTATTTTTTTATATACTAGAATTTCAAACATATGGGGAATTAGGAGACAACATGAGTAAGATAACATTTACAGCTAAAGAGATAAAAACACTTCAAAAAAATCCCAATGTGCAACGTATTAGTGAACGTTCCATTACTTACACAGATTCCTTTAAAAATAAATTTATGGATGAGTACTTGGCAGGCAAACTCCCACGTCAAATTTTTGGTGAGAATGGATTTGATATTGAGGTTATTGGACTAAAGAGAATTGAACAATCAGCTCATAGGTGGAAGAAAGCATACATAAAGAATGGGTTAATTGGCTTGACCGATACGAGAAGATCAAATTCAGGTAGACCATTAAAACGAGAGCTTACACCAGCTGAAGTAATTGAAAGACAAGAAGCGAAAATTAAGCTACTAGAGGGACAAGTCGATCTCTTAAAAAAGCTCGAAGCGACAGAAAGGAGGCTGTTACACGCAAGAAAAAGTCTAGAACCGAGTAAAGTATTTCAGCTAATTTTTGAGACCATTGAACTAAATCAATTAAAGCGAATGACTAAGTATTTCTGTGACCTTTTAGAGGTATCCCGTTCGGGATATTACAGCTACCTAAAGCAATCTAGTAACAGAGAAGCAAGAGAACAGTTAGACTTAAAGGCCAAAGAAGTAATTTTAAAGGCATTTAATCGTCGGGGATATAAGAAAGGGTCACGTTCTATAAAAATGATATTGGAGAATGACTATAACGTACTGTTTAGTCGTAAAAAGATTCAAAGGATTATGAGGAAATACCGTATTGTCTGTCCTCATAGAAGGCCTAATCCCTATAAAAGAATCGCTAAAGCAACAAAGGAACATACTGTCGTTCCAAATAAGTTAAACAGAGAATTCAAGCAAGGCGTTCCAGGAAAAGTATTACTAACAGATATCACGTATTTGCCATATAACGGAAAAAGTATGGCTTATTTGTCGACCGTAAAAGATGCCTGCACAAACGAACTACTCGCGTATCATGTGTCTGATCGGATCACGTTAGACATCGCCACTAAGACTATCCAAAAGTTAGTTAATAACAAGAAGATTTCCCTTCACCAAGATGCATTTATCCATTCAGATCAAGGCAGCCATTATACTAGTCCTATCTTCCAAAAATTATTAAAGAAACATGGATTGGGCCAATCTATGTCTAGAAGAGGAAACTGTTGGGACAACGCCCCACAAGAGTCTTTTTTTGGTCATTTAAAGGATGACGTGGATTATCAGTCAGCAAATTCATTAAAGGAACTGAAGGCTAAAATTAATCATTACATGGTTTACTATAACAATTATCGTTATCAATGGAATTTAAAAAAGATGACTCCTATTCAATATAGGAACCATCTTCTTTCAGCGTAATCTCTTTTTTTATTGTGTCCTTGACAGAGGTGCCGGTTTAGAGCTTCCTCTTCTTTTGTAATAATCAACCCTTCTTAAAGTAAACTGCTTCTTTTCTACAACAAGGATATTTAATACAAACAGGCATCAATCCTTCTAGGATCAATGCCCATGTTCGCAATATAAGGGTATCCTCTGTAACCATCAGTAAACCCCTCTATAAACCCTTGAATAATACTAGGTGACTCAAGAACAATTAAGCAGATTATTAATCCAATTCCAACCCCTTTAAGTTTATTATTCTTTTTTGATCTACCTATAAAATACATTATTAAACCCATTACTAATAATATTGCTGGGATGGTGTAAAGAATTATATCAAACATTTTTACTCCCTCTCTTTTATCATAACTCTAGTACAAGTTTTATTTATATAATAAATACTCTTCAGTTCTTCATACAATTTTTTTGTTGTATGAGAGTATTACTGCAACAACTAAACCAAAAAGAATGTATTTTATAACTCCTTGCGGAAAAAAGAAATCTATTATAGCTATGGTTATCATTAAACTAATCACACTCAACAAAATCTTACTTAGTTTCATTTAAAGCCTCCTAGTTCAGAGTTATTAGAAGACACTTTGGCTTTCTACATAACAATTCTGCTCCTTTTCTACAATCAGAGATTCCAAAGTAAAGGGCATTAATCCTTAAGACCAATGCCCGCGTCAATTAAATAAATCATTTAGATAGATTCCGATGTTATGACCAGCTGAATACATAGTATTACAAACCTGAACAGTCGTTTCTATTAAAGAAGTCATTCCGAATGTTAACACAATTACCGATAGTAGTGTAATTAACAATTTCATATGAACACCTCCGTTATCTATTCATTATTCATTTATTTTTTTCCCTCTAATTCTTCGAGTCTTTTTTCAAGGTTTTTCCGTATTTCCTTTTCCTGCACCACTAACAAAAAGGCCGTTGCAGACATAAAAAATGCAATCCATTCCATATTATCGCTCCCTAAAATCCTAATAATTACATAATAGTGAATATTAGGATTTTAGAATTATTATACCATAAATCTATACATCCTTATTGAATAAAACAGCTTCGTTTCTTTAATAACAATTTCGATAGAAAAAGCGTCAATCCTTCCTGGATTCAACGCGACCTATACGCTAATGAAACCTTACATTAGCTGATGAATTAGCCTACTAAAAAGAATTACATTTGAATTTAAACTTTATTAACTATTACGAACCTTCTTTGCTATTATCATTGCTATGTACTGAGGAATTAGATTCAAAAGAGTTACTACTACTATTAGTTGAGAAGAAGAAAATGGTTTAAAGTAACCTCCATCCCACATTTCTGTATCTGACATACCTTCGTTAAAATAAAACGAAATCATCATAGAGAAAATATTTCCGATTAATAATGGGATGAAATTGCAAAAATATTTCACAAGGAATGCAAGAAGAGAAGTAACCAAAATCATTATCAGATACCCTGTCATAGTTTGGTTAGCAAAGTCTTGTTTCATAGAAAAGTACACAAATGGAAAACAGTATAAAATAACTAAAATGATTCCAATGCTTATATTTTTCAAATTGAATCCCCCTATGTTCCGAAAATAAGTGTGTAAACTTACACTTATTGTAACATATAAACCTTCCAGTTAATACACATATTTCCAAAACTCTTATTCAACTAACCTGCCCCGTTAGTTCTAGAAGAGCTGGCAAGATTACGATGAATACTATTCATTTTTAAATAACTTTATTGTTTATTAAACAACTATATAGTTTTTTAAAGGGACATTATTATTCGTAAGCACCAATATAAATAAAAAAACCAGTATTAACAATAGTTTGTTAATACTGGTATTATGACATGCCATACTATAATTGACCACATTAATTAAAATTTGCGATGATATTTAGATGAGTTAAATGCGTCATCAATTATATTTATTTTAACGGTATCCTTTTTAATTACTCCATTCTTATACTTTACTTCAAATTCAAATTTAGCTTCTCCTACTTTCAACATAGTTGGATAGTACTGATGTTTTTCTTCATAAAGCGAACCATTATACAATATATTAGTTTCTTTATTTAAATCAACAGGAGAGGTAGTATTTTTGTTATCCATTTGAACCGCGGATAAAGTACTCTTTACATAAATAGTTTCATAAGGTGAAGTATCTGCTTCAAGTAAAAACTTTTCACCACTAAAAAATTTATCTAGTGTATTTCCAAGTTTCTCATGCTTTTTCTTCCAATCGGCTGTATGATTTACATGTCCTTTTATGATTAGTGGTTTAGCATAAAAGGATATATCTACAGTCGTTTTATCATGGCCATCATCCACTTCGGTAGTAAAATCATAATTCCCTACGTCCGGAACAAAAACATAACAAACCTCTTCACCAGAGTTAATATTTGATTTTGTTAAAACGGTTTGTTTATTCCCATAATCCTTGTTTAAAAATAATTTAACTGTCATTGGTTGTTTATCTAAATCAATTACTTTTATACAAACATTTACGGTATCACCTTCATATACATCCTTTGGTGTATATGTAAGAGTAACTTGTGGTGGTCTATTGGTAATCTTTAGAGTTTTCTCTTTTGTACCTGTAGCTCCATCATCATCTGTAACAGTTAATTTTATTTTATAATCTCCCACCTTAGTGAAAATATTTTTAGGATTTTTTTCAGTCGAGAATTTGGTCCAAGTCGTTTTATTTGGTTCCTGATATTCCCATATATTTGTTAATGGATCACCGTCTGTATCAAATGACTTGTTAGTGAAAGAGACAGTGGTATCATTATAAATGGTTGTTGGGTTCCAAGTAAAATCCGCAACAGGTGCTCGATTTTTAACAGTAACATTTTTAGTCACGTTGTGACTAGCTTCTCCGTCTGAAACCGTTAATCGGACTTTCCAAACCCCTTTCTTATTTAAAGTGTAAGAAGGGTCCTTAGAAGTAGAAATAGTACTCCAGGTAGATTCATTTGGCTTCTGAGCTTCCCATTTAAACGTTAGAGAATCTTTATCAGCATCGGTAGACTTATTAGTAAAAGAAACGGACGTATCATTATAGATAGAACTAGGACTCCAAGTAAAATCTGCTACAGGTATCCTGTTTTGAACAGTAATGTTTTTAATCACATTATGACTAGCTTCTCCGTCTGAAACTGTTAATCGGACTTTCCAAACCCCTTTCTCATTTAAAGTGTAAGAAGGGTCCTTAGAAGTAGAAATAGTACTCCAGGTAGATTCATTTGGCTTCTGAGCTTCCCATTTAAACGTTAGAGAATCTTTATCAGCATCCGTAGATTTATTAGTAAAAGAAACGGACGTATCATTATAGATAGTACTAGGACTCCAAGTGAAATCTGCTACAGGTATCCTGTTTTGAACAGTAATGTTTTTAGTCACATTATGACTAGCTTCTCCGTCTGAAACCGTTAATCGAACTTTCCAAACCCCTTTCTTATTTAAAGTGTAAGAAGGGTCCTTAGAAGAAGAGATGGTACTCCAAGTAGACTCATTTGGCTTTTGAGTTTCCCACTTATACGTTAAAGAATCTTTATCAGCATCGGTAGACTTATTAGTAAAAGAAACGGACGTATCATTATAGATGGTACTAGGATTCCATATAAAGTCAGCAACCGGAGTTCTATTCTGCACAGTAACATTTTTAGTTACGTTGTGACTAGCTTCCCCATCTGAGACAGTTAAACGAACTTTCCAAACCCCCTTTTTATTTAGAGTATAAGAAGGTTCTTTTGAAGTCGAAATACTACTCCAAGTAGTCTCATTAGGTTTCTGAGTTTCCCACTTATACGTTAGAGAGTCACCGTCAGCATCTGAAGATTTGTTACTGAAGGAAACAGAAGTATCATTATAAATGGTACTAGGACTCCAGGTGAAATCAGCATTCGGCGCTCTGTTTTTTACACTAATATTTTTAGTCACATTATTGCTAGCTTCCCCATCGGAAACAGTTAGACGTACTTTCCAAATCCCCTTTTTATTTAGGGTATAAGAGGGATTTTTAGAAGTCGAAATCGTACTCCAATTAGTGTCATCAGGCTTTTGAGTTTCCCACTTATACGTTAGAGAGTCACCGTCAGCATCTGAAGATTTATTACTGAAGGAAACAGAAGTATCATTGTAAATGGTACTAGGACTCCAAGAAAAATCGGCAGCTGGTGCTCTATTCTGTACAGTAATATTTTTAGTTACATTATGGCTGGCCTCTCCATCTGAGACAGTTAAACGAACTTTCCAAACCCCCTTTTTATTCAAAGTATAAGGAGGGTCTTTAGAAGTAGAAAATGTACTCCAGGTAGTCTCGTTAGGCTTTTGAGTTTCCCACTTATACGTTAATGAGTCACCGTCTACATCTGAAGATTTATTACTGAAAGAAACAGAAGTATCATTGTAAATGGTACTAGGATTCCAAGTGAAATCAGCTATTGGAGGTCTATTAATAACATATAAGGCATGACCGACAACACTTTCATCTTCTCCATCAGAAACAGTGAGTTTAAAGGTATAGTCTCCCTTTCCTATAGTGAAACTTGACGGCGTTTTTGCAGTAGACACAGTCACATAATTACTATCTGCGCTGCCATATGGTTTTCTTTCCCAGCGATATGTTAAAGAATCTCCGTCAGGATCTGAAGAACTATTAACCATCTTGATTGGTGTATCATTATAAATAGTATTGGAAGGATCCCATTCCCATTTTGCAACAGGAGGCCGGTTATTTACATATAAAGCATGTCCAGCTTCTGCCTCTTCTTTTCCATCAGAAACTACTAATTTAAAGGTATACTTTCCTTTTGCAATCTTAAAGCTAGATGGCGTTTTAGCAGTTGATATTTGAACATAATTACTATCAGCTGATCCATATGGTTTCCTGTACCATTTGTAAGTTAAAGGGTCGCCATCGGGATCAGAAGAATTGTTTATCATTTTGACAGTTGTATCATTATAGACGTTATTGGAAGGATCCCATTCCCATTTTGCAATAGGAGGTCTATTTGGTTGAAATGATAATTTAGCTTGATCTCCTTTAAAAGTAAAATATGCGGTATTTGCCCATTTGGTTTTATTACTATCATGTGGACTTCTAACTCCATACCAAACAGCTGTTTGAGATTCTTCAAAATCGACTTTTGTATAAGTTTTCCCTTGAGTGAAGTATCTGTTATTACCTAATTCATCAATGACAGAGGGTGCACTTTCTCTAGGCGTTTTCCTTCGTAATACTCCTTCTGCATTCATTTCTAAGGTATTAGTATTGGTACCACTTGAAAGCGATAACTTTCCTCCCTCATATGCTTTATTACTAAATTCGAAAGGAAGAATAAGTGGCGTATACACAATTTGATTTTGTACTTTTTTAACGATAAATAAATCCCAATTAGCTTTTTCTTTTCTATTGAAAAGCTCTTCTAAGGGTAAATAAGCATTAAAACTTACATCTTGATATTTCATATTGCAATCATCGTTCCATCTATTTGTTGCACTAGATGGACATTGGTTCCATATGCCAGCCCCTTGATTATTATATTCTAGATCCTCGGTTGCATCTAAACTTCCTTGAACTGTTTTATAAATTTTTACTGTGCCGATACCACTATCACCAGATGATTTTCTAGCAACTATATACGTATCTTGGTTAGAAGAGGTATGTTCACGATGTCCAAATAATACTGACCAACCCGAAAATCTAATATATTTTTGACTACCTTTCCCAAAATTTTTTGTTATAACTTGATAACCATTTGTAACAAACTTGTCTGAATATACATCGTAAACTATTTTTCTACCACTAGTCATAGTGAAATCTTTTGATCCCATTAGGTTATTCCAATTATTCTTAACCGTTGATGAAACATTATATATATCTTCATCACCAGTACTTGCGTGAGCATGATGCTCTTGAATAAAAAGTAAAAATAAAAAAAATAAAATAGGAATCAGAAAAAAAATCTTTGCATTTCTCATTTAAATCCCGCTTTCTATTCTTTGTAAAAAAATTAACATTTCACCTCCTAATAATAAAAAACGACCCAAAACTAAAGCAGTTTATTAAACTACTTCGTCTTGGGTCGTTCCCATTTAATATAAAAGTTTATATAAAATATTTTAAAGCAAATTAAATGGGGAATCAATAAATATCAAGTTTAAATTTTTAATTTTTTCTTTCTAATAATGAAGATTACTGCAGCTCCGATAATTAGTACTCCTACTACCGATATAATTATTGGGAGTTTACTAGATTTAGACTCATCTTCATCTAGAATTGAAGAACGAGTTGCTTCTTCTTTAATATTATCATTGTTTTCATTTGTAATACTGGTATCCATGTTATCTTCCT
Organism: Niallia sp. HCP3S3_B10; assembly: GCF_052064465.1. Lineage (NCBI taxonomy): Bacteria > Bacillati > Bacillota > Bacilli > Caryophanales > Bacillaceae > Niallia > Niallia sp. HCP3S3_B10. The sequence continues at coordinate 21,664 of NZ_JBQHVO010000009.1, forward strand.
TGTTTTCAGTAGAAGGGTCGTTTTTATCAGAACTTTCTTTTTTCTGCTCAGTTTCCATTGTGCTTTCTTTTGTTTTATTATCATTTTTATCAGTAGATGTATTACTTCCTTCATTTATTTTTGTTACAGAGGCAACAACTTTATTTTCCTCGTTATTGCTTCTATCGGAAGAACTACTTTGACTTGATTTTGATGAACTATTGGAAGAAGAACTGCTGTTTGTTTTTTTACTTTCTGTATTATTGCTTGTTCCACTTGATTTTGATAGATTAGTTGAGTTGCTTTTACTAGAACTCGATTTTGAAGTATTAGTTGAGTTATTTTTACTAGTATTGGTATTGCTTGAATTTTTACTACCTGTAGAAGTAGAAGGTTTTGTTGCTTTATTATCAGAATTCGGTTGTGTAACCGGTTTGGACTCTGGTTTAGGCTTTGGTGCAGGTTTAGGGTCTGGTTTAGGCTCAGGCTTTGGTGTAGGTTTAGGTTCGGGCTTTGGCTCAGGCTTCGGTGTAGGTTTAGGAGTTGGCTTAGTAGCAACCCTGTTAATATAAACCGTTAATTCTGCATGAGTGTGTTTATCTGAAAAAACGGGTACTATAAACTTTTGACCACTTTTTGTTACAGATTGATGAACCCCACCAAAAATATTAAAAGTATCTGCAGCCTTTGCATAATATCCATACACTATATCTCTGCATAATCCACTTGCATTTGCTGGGTTAGCTTGTGTAGCCTTATCTGAATTAATTGTCATGCTACAGGATGCTAAAGGTAACTCATCAGCAAGCAAATGCACTGGTTTTAATACTCCTAAAATTAGTATTAATGTTAATAACGTTATTACTCTTTTCATATAAATTTCCCCTCTCAATTTTTTTACTTTATTTTTTGTCCTTTATAAACGAAAAAAAGCGATCCAATGGGACGTTTTAATGGATCAGAGTATAATCACCCTAATCAACTTTTAAAACATAGTCCCAAAGAACCGCATCTTTTTTCATTAATCGAATAGCCATTGATGGCACAAAAAATAAAAAGTAGTATTGATATGCCTTAATTATACCCGGTTCTTAAGATAATTTCATTATAAAAGTAAAAAAATTGGTTGTTTTAACCATGTTCACTGTTTATATCGGATAATTTTGGAATTATTAAAAGAAAAAACCATACAATTAGCATGGTTCTTTTATCCTATTATTTATTTTTATACTCATAAACCGCTGCTTGTCGTATCATTGCAAGATCTCCTTTAAACCAGCGGGGGCTTTCAGTAGTTACGATGGCAATTACACAAGGACCTTCTACGTTTTCAAATACCTGATAGTTATCGTTATAATATACAAACGGATAGGTCCTGGATATACTATCATCAATAAATTCTAGATGAACTAAGTACAATTCTTTTTGAAAAAAAGAGTTTGCGGTAGGTGTATAAACATAGCCCTGAGAACTTTTAAGTTTTAAATTATTATTTAAACTATTTTTAAGATTTTCTAATGACTTTTCTTTATCAAAGATTATCTTTCCTTCAGATAATGCAGCTGGACTAATCGCAAGACCAGCATCATGAACTGCTAATTCTAAAGAGTTCTTTAATTGTCTAGAAGCGGTTTTGTCTGTATCTAAATTAAGCTGTAATTGCATAATTAGTGCAAAAAGTAGTGCAAATAATAAAGTTCTTAATGTTGTACTCATTATATACTCCTAATATTCGCTTAAGATTTTGGTGCTTTTTGAAATAGTTCTAGGACCTTGGTTGAATATATTAAGAATAAATATAAAAGTTCGTGGCACTTCGATAGTAGCTTCTATATATTCGTTTCGAGGGGTTAATTTAGATGTTCCTGTGATGTTAATTTTAGATTCGTCAAAGTTATAACCCTCTACAAGAGTTTTTTTCATTTCCTTAATAATTTCTGGTGTTAATCTTCCCTCAATAGATGCTTTTTTTGCTCCTTCAGTTAAAGTAACTTCAATTGCTTCACGATGCATACTATCAATTGATGCTAATATTGGTGTGAATATAAGGTTTACTGTAATAAACAATACCATCCATTCGGCTAACGTTCTTGCCATTTAGAACACCCCTTTGAAAAAATCAAAGGAGCGGTAAACTCCTTTGACTGTAAATGTTGATCTTTTAATTATTACTAGATACACCAGCACCAGTAGGAAGGTTGCTTTGTGCTCCGTTAATTTTTGCAGAATAAGTAGTAGTATTTGAACCTACTAGATTGTAGCCAATGAAGAATAAGAATGCGCTAATTGTAACTACTGTAAGTCCGATTTTTAAGAATTGAGCTAAAGTTGTGTTCATTTTTAAATTTCCCCTTTTACAATTTGATTTTTATTTGATGTTCATTTTGAAGCATATCTTGATGCTGATTGTTTTTTGCTTTATAAGCATTAAATGAGGTTCCTAAAATTAAATAAGTCATAATGGATACAATTGCTGCCATCATCATAAATGTTAATAGTGATTTATTCATAATAATATCCCCTCGTTATCCACCGCTTTTTGCAGTATATAGAGCCATAGAATCAGAGAAACCAGATAATTCCTGATACAAAGCTACAAAAATAAATGTACTTATCACAATGGCTGTAATGGCGATTTTCATGAAAGTACTTAGCGACGTATTTATTGTTGGTCACCTCCTTAAAAGAATAATAGATTCCACCTTTACATTTGAGATTTATCTAATATAGCTATTACCATCATTACTACTACAAGTACAAAGTTTAATATATGAATAAAATGTGTAGCTTTGATAGGAATTTTTAATAGATCTGTTGTTATTTTTCTTTTTCTTCTGTAATTTTCAACTTGTTTTTTTGCAAATGTTCCATGCATTCCATTTAACTGTTCAAGTGCGGTCTCTCTTTTCATACTGTCTAGATTTTGTAAAACTCCGATTAGCGCCTCGCTGGGTTTAGAATCTAAGTGTTTAGAAAATTGTTCTAATGCTTTACTTGGTCCATCACTAGTCCATGAACTTAGTAATTCCGTTAACGGTTTTTGTAGCAAATAGAAAAATGGCTTTATATTTTGCAAAATACTATAAGTATTAAGACGATGGACAGTCATCATTTCTATTTCGTTAATGATTAAATCATAGAGCATAAAAATCTCTGAATGTAATTTCGATGTTTGATAGTCAATGGTTCTTTTCATGATATAAACAAATAACGAAATAGGATTACTAGGAAGAGCGAAAACAAATAGAAGTAATATAACACCAGCCTTTGGTGCAAGATAATCCATATTCCCTAATAAAACCGGAAAAACAATGTAATAAAGAACTAAAAATGCTGTTACTGAATATAGAATTAAATAGTATTTAATACCATTTAGTCCTAATGGATACTTTGCTTGTTTAAACCATTCCTCGGCTTTAGAATTCTTAGCAAGTCCTAAAATAGAGTTCTTATTTTTTTGCAAATTGCTTTTAAACCGTAAACGGTGTTGCATTCTTTCAGATGTTGAATTCATTCCCAAATACACTAAATATCCTGAAGTAAAAGACAGAACAATTACTACCAGGTATTTAAATACATCTATGTATTTAAATAATAGAACTTCTGATTCCATAATATTTGACTCCTTTCCTTATAGGTCGTTTTTAGGATGTTTTAAATAAATTGAAATTATTAGTGAAAAAACAGTCCCTACTACGGAAAGGCAAAAGGTAAATAATGTCCATTTTTCTCCAAATTGAAGCTTAAACCAATCCTGTGCTCCACTTGTAAAATAACCTAATAATAGTGAGCCGATAAACAATGGAACCGTTAGGAATCCATCATAAATAGATTCAACAGTCTGAGATTGTTCTTCTTCTAACATTTCTTCTGTATCCTCTATTTGTTTTGTTAGAACTAAGAGAGAATGTAATACGTTTTCTTTATACATATAGCCTTTTAAAATAATACTTCCTAATCTTTTGGACCAATTGGTTCCAGTAGTATAAGTGAAAACTTGAATGCTATCTTTCAGTTCTTGTTCATTTCGAGATAACTGAAGATCAGTAATTAAGCGAACTGTTACTTTTCTTAAACTCTTATTCTGTATTTCGTTTTGCATGGCACTTAAAGCGTAATAAATATCATATTTATTAACACTATAGGCTTGGGTTAGTTTCTGAACCATACTTAGAAATTCTGTACTCATGACATATCTCAATTTGTTTAATTTTATCCTTAATATTAAATATGGTACGGTCATCAGAAGTAACCCGAATAGTAGGGCGATAACAAAATCTTTTATTAAATAAAAGATAAAAGCGAAACTAGTCAAACCAAGTAAAGTGGTGAATAAGAGAAATACACCAGTATCATTGTCACTACGATGATCACTTGTAGTTCTTATTAATAAGCTTATGTGTTTAAAAAAAGGGTGCTTATAGGTATGAGATTCTGGTGAAGCATTACCACTTTTGATTCTTCTTATTCGGTACTTATAATTAACTTCTTGATACTTTATTTTGACTGAATCCATCATAATCTGATAGGAAATATAAAGCCCAGAAACGATAAAGATGGAATAGAGAACGTAATTGATACCAGCTTGCCAAAGCCATTGAAAATTATTCATTTAAAGCACCATCTAATAAATCATTAAGAATATTATCTTTTTGTCTCTCGTATTCGCTCATTGGAAAAAGTTTTTCTTTCTTCTTTAGATGATTTAATAGAATTTTAGTATCCTCTACACTTTCTTCAGCCATTAGATATAAAAGTTCCTTACTTATGTTAGAAGAATAATAGTATTGTCTGCTTATTGGGTGGTAGCGAACGAGATCTTGTTCTTTTGGTTTCTTTTCGATTTCATCCCATATAATTTCTGTTACACCGATAACCCTTTTCTTTCTTCTATCTCTTTCAGCGCTCAGGGAAATGACCAAGTCAATATTTCTCGCTACCCTCTCTTGTTCGTTATCAAATTTCCGATTGGGAAATTCATCTAATAAATGTCGGGTAATCTGAGCAACGATATTTTTAACGGCTGTTAAATGATAAGTAGAAAAGGCACCGCGTTCTCCTCTTTCACAAGCTTGTAAGTAACCCTCAGTTTCTAGAGAACGAATTTCCCCAACAGTAATATAGTCATGTTCCATACGAAGAAGTCTTGGTACGGCATGATGTAGGTCTCCTTCTGTGGCCTGAACTTCATAAATTAAACGATCTTTTAAATCCTCGGTTAGATTTAATTCAAAATGTTTTTCTAATACTGCAATTGTGTATTCAGGTGGTCTTTCGCGTATCATAGACTTCATAAAAGTTGTTTTTGCAGATCGAACTCTTCCAGCAAAAATGGTGTTAGCCATGCTTCTTGATAAGGCTCGATAAAAAGGAATATCATCTTGTGGGATTGTTCCTAATCTTGCTTGTTCTTCTAAACTGTTATTTTTAATAACAAATCGTCTAAATACTATAATGTCTAGTTTAGTTCTAGGCTTCATCATCATGGTGATTCGCGAACCATCTTCTCGTTCTATTTCCAGTTCTGGTTGCTGCTCATTAATCAGTGCTTCTTTTGTTCTTATTTGAAAAGCTTTTTTTATACGATTTACTACTGCTGTACTTTCAAATTCTTCTGGTTGTTTTTGAAAATAACCATTTTTATCGATCCATAATTCTGTCCCTCTGATAACAGCTGATTCACTATTAGGTTCCTTATCCCATTTATGTAGAATACTTACGCCCCATACTTCATGGAAAATAGCTTCTGGTAAAGAATCATAAAAAGAGGGATATTCATCGGACGTAATATTCTCTTTTTGTAAGACTTCGTTTATTTTTGTTATAAAGTAAGATATAGCTTGTTTGTCACCAATAACTGCTTGGTGCTGTCTGTTTAACCAAACATAATCACTATTTGAATCATCGTTTATTAAAGAGGAAGATTGATCATTTTCTACAGATTCAGCTATTATGATACTTTGTAGCTCTTCTTTAACTTGGTTACAAATTAAACGAAATGTCTTTTTTCTTTCATAGGTAGTTACAAAATCTTTTTTTAACCCTTTTTCCTCAATAGTTTTAGATAACCATTGGGAAGGCTCAAACTCACTTTCTAATCCTAATGATTGTTCTGTATCATTTTTAACTGCATTTAAAGTCATTTTTTCGCCTCCTTATTACCGGTTAAATATAGATAAAAATCCTTTCTTTTCTTTGTGCTCCTTCGTATCTTCTTTCTCTGTTAATTTAGCTTCAGCAATTATTACATTAGCTAAAACATCTATTGGCTTGTTATAGCTACTATCTGAAAAATCGTATAGTAATTTTTTCTCAAAAGTAGCAATGGATCCTAGCTCCTTCATATCTGGTATTGTGACAACTCGATTCATATTTAGTTCTTCCTCAAGTTTTTTTTCGCTTATTAATGCATTCGCAGGTTGGAATTTATTGATAACAAGCATAAAATCATCATTTTTCCCACCAGAAGGTTCAATTATTTGTTGGTATAGATAAGGATAATATCCTTTATAGCCTTTCTCTTCTTGATTAGTAACAAGAAATTTCATATTACTACTTAAGTAAGCTTGTGCTGCTAGTGCAGAATCAAAGTGAGTGCCTGCATCGATTAAAATTACATCAAATAACTGTTGAGCTGTTTGAATCAAATGTTCAATTTCATAAGATTTATAAAATCTTTGCATTTTAATATCGCGGTTGCCGGCCAAATGATAAAAGGAATCATGATAATAAATAGCTTCGGATAACCTGTTTATCGTTAAATTTTTGACATTGAGATCTACTTTCAAATCATTTAAATATTGACCTTGATACAAGTAAAAATAATCGGCTGGATCCCAACTATTTAAACTCAAAACTAAAACCTTTTCTTTTACTTTGAGTGATAATGCTCTTCCTAAATTTAAAGTGGTAGAGGAAACACCAGCACCATTATGTGTGCCAAATATGCCAATGATTCTCTTTGATAAATAATCATCTTTATTCGTTAGGTTATTGATACAGTATTCAACTACTTGAAGTTCTGTAGAATATTCATGAATAAGGGTTACTTTATATGCTGCACATAGTCTTGTAATTGTCTTAGTAAATTGTTCACTCTTGATTTGAGTAGGCTTAAAATACATGGGAATAGAGGGATATTTCTCTCTAACTACTCCTATGTTATTGATGTCAAATGAATCTCCATCTAATAAAACAGCGTCAATTTTTTCCTTATTTGAATAATCAATATTGCCCATATGAGCATGGAGGTTGTCCATTTTGTCAATTAGTTCTTTGTAGATAGAGTTTTGACTAAAAATTAATATTTCCATTACATGTCCTTCTCCCTATTGATAAGTTATATATAATTTTGCTCCTTTACCGAGCACTTCGTTCATTAACTTTTTAAAGTCCTCTTCATTTAAAATAATCTCCAAATCACTTATGCTTGAAGTAGCATTAAGTCGTTTATCCTCTTTGTTGTTTTCTGATGATGAGATTACCTCTTTATTACTCGAATCTTTTACATAAACAACCTTTATTGATTTTAAGAACGGTTCACTTTCCATTGAATTAGATATTTTTTCGATCTGTTCTTTTGTATCCTCAGAGCTAGAAGTAGATGGACCATTTTTATTTAAATTTGTAGTTCCATCGTTATAAATCAAATAAATATTAACGGTATCTTTTCTTCTTAAAGAACCAGGCATTGCATAAATCATTTCTTTTGTTATAGGGCGAATAGCCTCGCCTTCCTCTTCATTTGGTAAAAGTTCGTCGTAATCTATCATTGTTTTAGTAAGAAGTGAATTCCCTTGGATAATCTGATTAGCATCTAATCCAATAATTTCATCCACTTCTGCAGGTAGGATGACGTCATTCATTAAAGTTTGTTTAGGTCTACGTTCTATCAGTATCTTATCTTCTGTAATAGGTTCATTTTTTAATATTTCAGAAGAGGGCTTAATCACTACAACCTCTGTTGAATCAATTCGTACTCGTAAAAATTGATCATAGAATAAGGTTAAACCGATAGCTGATACACCTACCAATAGACCGCTGATTATTTTGATGGAAGGTCTTTTAAAGAAATTCATTCGTTTTGATTACCTCCTGGATTCGTTTTTTCTATCTTAATTTTTCTATTGAAGAGTTTGTTTAATATCCCGCTTGCTTTAGTTTTCAAGAGTTTATTAGGAAGTAAAAGTTCTAATATAGGTACCAAAAGTTCATTTACTTTGCTTTTATAATCCTTATAGTCGTTAAGGAATATCCCTTGATACTGTGCTTCATATACATCTTCATCTTCAAAAGAGGGAATTATAGAGATTAATTTATCTTTAAATAAATCTTGAATTAAGGGATTTTTCTTTATTTTTTCATTGAAACGATTACCAATGATATGTGTTTTCTCAGATTCGATAAGGCTAGAGAATAGTGGATTTTCACCAAGCCCTTGAAGTTGGGTGACATCTGAGTCAAGAACAATGAATAGATGATCTGCTATCTCTAATAAATCAGTGACTACCTCATTGTCTAAGTTGCTACCAACATCAATAATCGTTACAAGTGATGAATTAGTGTAGAGTAACTTTATATAATCCTCAAAGCTAATTCCTACTGGTTCCTCACTTAAAGTGGGATTATGACATATAAGTTCAACACCATCACGAAACCACTCTGTTTGAATATCTGAAGTATTCTCTTGTTGTGCACTCCACTTATTTACGTAATTTGGAGCAAATTCATGGCCATAAAAACGGTCATATGTATAGGGATTTAGCAAGGGATCTTCCACATATAAAGTGCTAACTTGGTAATTTGCTATGCTACGAGCTAATATATGTGAAATAAATGTTGTACCATTGCGTTGGTAAAAGCTACCTACAAGGATAGTTTTCTTCCTAACTGGAACACCTACTACTTTTTCACTGGGTGCATTATGTACGTGAATTGAGTATTCCCTTTTTATGACATTTTTTTGAACGATTCTTTGTACGATAGTTTTTTCTTTAGTGTTTTTTTCTTTGTGTGTTTTACCGTTCTCATCTTCGTTAACAGATTCCTCTTCCGAATCTTCTTCCAGTAGAGAGGGAATCACTTCACCATCGATACTAAGAGAGTTATTGATAAAACGTGCTACTTCTGCGAATGAGACTTTCCCTTTTAACTGGTTTATAAATTGTTCAATATCTATTCTTTGGGTATTGAATATATCAAGTACTCCCATACTAACTAGTCGAGAAAGAAGCGGATCATTGCTTGATCGTTCGCATAGGAAAACAATTCTTAATGCGTCGTCGAAATCAAGTCGGAGTAGTTTTATAATACTTAACAGCTCAATATCTTTATCTTTTTGATTTTCTTGCATGGATTCTAAATAAGTATCATGCACAATTAGTATTGAAGGAGTTTCTTCTTTAACAATTTCATAGAGATATTTTCGATGTAAAATTTCTTGTTTACTTAAAGTGAAATCTTCAGGATACTTTGAAAAGGTCTCAATTAAAATCTTGGTATAGGTTTTATCACCTACCGCTATAAGAACCTTCTTTGTCATACTAAAACTCCTTTAAAACAAAAAAACACCCGAACACAAGGCAATTACAAAGAATTGTCTTACATTCGGGTGCTTCCCGTTAGTCATTATATTAATTTGCGTATTTTCGGTATGAAAGTCTTCTAGAATCCTAGAAGACATTTACATTTAAAAGAGAAAGATTGACGACGATTCAATCTTTAAAATTATAGTATCATGTTACTAGTAAAGAAGCAAGTGAATTAATAAAAAGCACTGATAAGATAGAAAGTTAAATTAAGTTAAGCTATTTATTCTGGAGGCAAATGAGAATGGTCAATGTTCATGGGAACTGAATTTTAAAAATATCGCTACGGAAATCGGAAATTTTGGTGTCGTGGTTTGTACATTGATTCTGTGGGAGAATAAAAAAAATACACGAATATATAAGAAACCAGCTAAAAGAAGACTACATTGCTGATCAGCTAACGTTGTTTGAAGAAATTGATCCATTCACTGGAGAGAAAAATCGGAAGTAAGTAAAGAAATTCTTTAGAATTGGTGAGTGAATGTGGTGCAGAAGGGGAGCCTTTAGGGCAGAGGACGGGAAGAGAGACTTTCAGCCGCATAACAAACCACCAGTGTTAACTGGTGGTTTTGATTCACCATAAAAGAGGATTATGTCGCACCGCCTCCTTAACTAAAAACTTCTTTCAATCTATATAGACCTTCCATAAGTAATTTTCTCGGACAAGCAACGTTAAATCTCATATGATTTTGTCCTTGGTTTCCAAAACTAACTCCAGGAGATAAAGCTATTTGAGCTTCAAATATTAATTTGTTATATAACTCTTTATCATTTAAACCAAAACTACTAAAATCTAACCAAATTAAATATGTCCCTTCTGGGTACATATATTTTATTCTTGGTAAATGTATTTTTAGGTAATTACAAAAAATTGTTATATTTTTTTGAATATAGTTTTTTAGTTCTTCGAGATAAATATCACCATTTCTGTAAGCAATCTCTGTTCCAATGTAACCAAGGGTATTAATTTCATGTAGATTGTTTTTTTGTGATTGAAAAAAAAACTTTTCACGAAGCACAGAATTTTTAATAAATGCCATAGAACATTTTAAGGCAGCAATATTAAAGCTCTTAGTTGCTGAAGTCAACTTGATAGTAAAATCATCGAAACTTGAATCAACTAAGCTAAAAGAAATATGTTTATGCGGTTTAAATACTAGATCTTGATGAATTTCATCACTAATCACAATTATTTTATGCTTCTTACATAAATCCCCAATTTTTTTTAATTCTTGTTTAGTCCAAACACGGCCTCCAGGATTATGAGGATTACATAATATATATAGTTTGACGTTATTCAATATTATCTGTTGTTCCATTTTCTCAATATCAATTTCAAAACGACAATTCTTTTTAAGTAATTCGTTTATGACCAAGTTTCTTTCATTTAATTGTATAATTTTAGAAAATTGAGAATATACAGGTTCGTTAATTAATACACTTTCTCCTTGTTTCGTAAAAGCTTGAATTGCAATAGAAATACTAGTAACTACGCTCGGAGAAAAAAAAATTTCATTTCTTGTTAATTTATGACAATAATGTCTATATTCCCAGTGAATGATTTCAGAATATAGAGTATCTGGTATCTCAAAATAACCTAGTATATTATTGTAGGAATAATATTGTATCTCTTCTATTAGTTCAGGAAATGGCAATAAGTCCATGTCCGCTAACCAGAAAGGTAATATTTCAGGGTTATCATATTTATTAATTATTCTATCCCATTTTGCTGAATTTGTATTTTTTCGAGGTATTATTTTATTGAAATCGTACAAAAGAAACGCAACCTTTCTTAAAAATAGATATTTTAACAATACTCATGAAATTCAATAACTAAATAGGACTGTGTATATGAAATATTTCTTGTTTAATTTTTTTAATGTTTTCAGTAAACTCTTCTTCATCTATAGAAGTAAATCTAATCAAAAATTTTATATCTGATGAATTATTCTTAGGTTCAGAAATTGTACCTATCTTAGTATATTGGCTATATTCTTTCAATTTAATTAGCTCAGTATTAAAATTTATTAATTGTTTTTTCCCATCATTAAAAGCAAGAAAAGAAGAAGCAATATTTTTTGGAAAAAAAACTTTCTTATTTTCTATATTTTTATTAAACTTAACTTCCCAATATTTCGATAGAATGTTTAGACCGAATGCATCTTCTATAAGAAAAGGTATTCTTGCTCCACCGAATCTACAAGCTCCTTCACAAAAGATTAATTCATTTTTCTTTTCAGAGTAAAACCATTCAAAATGAATTGGATATGTATCATTTTTATCTCCTAAATAGTCGACAACTTTTTGAGAATTTTGTATGATTGCATTAATTACTTTTGGGTTTTTCCAATAATAAGAAGCGGTTCGTTTTATATTTATATTTTTTTCAGAGATTTCTGTTATTTTTCCTATATATTCATGTACAAAAGCATATATTAATTTCCCGTTAGAAACTATTCCGTCACATGACAACATAACTTCATAATCCACTAATTCTTCAATTAAGACTTGATCAGTATCTTTTGTTAAAAAACGTAAATCTTTTTGTAACGCGTCTTTGGTATTATAAATAAAAACTCCCTTTCCTGCTTCAGACCTCCTTGGTTTTATTATTCCTTGTTTTGGGAGTTGAGTGATATCCCATTCTTCAAAAATTCTTGGTTGTTTTACAATTCCATTTAAAATTGATCTCATATAGTATTTGTCTTTAAAAAATAATTTGGATTCAGTTCCTTTTATACCAGAAGTGAAAATTGAAGAAAGTAAACCAATATCTGACATAAGACTCTCATCAAGAGTAAAAATTTCTTCAATTAATTCTAATTTTTGCTCTGTTCTGAAAAAGGAAATAAGTGAGTAAAAGGTTAGATTTTTTAAATGAATAATAGAAATTTTATTAAAACCTAATTTAAGATATTCTTCTACCTTACTACGAGGGACTATTACTTTTAAATTATCTTGTGGTGTTAATCCTATTGTTTTTGGTGAGTATTTATAAATAAAATATTTCATTCAAATACGCCTCTCTTCATATAATAAAATACAATTAATATAAGAATATTTTGACTAGATATAAAAATAAGAGAAGTGCTTTATTCCAAGCATTCTCCTAAGTAGTTTATTCACTAAATAAAAATGGCTAATTTAATGGAAGTAGATTTAATGGTAATTGATTCTATTTAACAAGTTTGTCTTAGCATATTTGATTTTCTTAATAATATAGAAGAAATTATAGAAAATTATAAACTTTGAAGCCATATTATGTAAAAAATATAAACTCAGAAATTTTCTCTTATTTAGAGTATTTGTAGATATTTAAACTAATTTAAATAGAATAACTTACTCTATTATTAATATATTTTTCTACTTCGATTAGTTTTATTTTAACATCTTCAACAGATTTACCTTTTAATGCAATAGCATATATTGCTTCAACACTAGAATGTGCATTTTCATATTTTTTTCCTATCTGGGCGAACTGTAATATATTGAATACTCCATAAATACTCTTAATATCTTCTAAGTCAAAAGGAAGCATTTCTATATTTCCAAATTTCGGGGTGATTAATATCCAGCCATAAACCATTTGCCTTTCTTTAAGTTTGAAGTCTATAGTATAATCTGGATTGATATCTTTTTTTAATAATTCATGAATAGGATCAAGACCAAATTGTTCTTGAATAACTTGTTGAATTCTACCTCCACCTATTCTTGAAGCAATTTCTAGAAAGACTATTTCTTTTCCATCATAGAAAAGTTCCAAATGAAATAAAGAGTTTTCAGGAATTGGGATTTTTTTTAATAGATCGTAGGTATATTCTGTAAGTCTTTGAGACGTCTCATCACTGCCATTAAGTTGAATACTTGCAGTTGATTTATTATCTTTATAACCTAAAGTAGAGTCTAGATACTTTGAAACTAGGATGTACTTATTTTCATTATCAAGTTGTAAGCCATCGATATGATATAGATTAGATTTGATAAAATTTTGGCAAATGTACTTATTTTCATCAAAATTTAAATAAGAAAATTCACGTATATTTTCATTGTTTTTAATGATAAATGTATTGGAAGATCCTGATCCATCGATAGGTTTTATAATAATAGGAAAACTATTATTTTTTGAAAAGTTATATAAGTCATAAATCGTTTTTACTTTTTGAGTAACAGGGGCATTTATTCCTGCTTTTTTTACATATTTATTCATAATATATTTATTTCGAAAAAACTCAGCACTGGCAATGTTTTGTCCTGAGATACCTAAATATTCACGAATAGTTGCTGCTAGATATACATCTCCTTCACTATAGGAAAATACTCTATCTATAGAATATTTATTGAAAATATCTTTAGCAAGTTCCCTTATTAGATCAGGGTTCCAACTATTGATATAGAAAATAAAGATATTCTCTTTATTTTCTATATTTTGATATGAATTTATATTGTTTTTTTTCGTAATAATATAATATTTGTTATCAAAGTCGTCTGACACCCATTTATTGACCCCGAAATAATCAGACTTAAAAGGTGATAACATTAATATATTAGTCATTTTTACACCTGCTTTTTATATTATATTTTAAATAATAACGCCAGTATACTTAAGTCATCTTAGTTTAATTCAAAGCCATTTGGGTGTTTACGTTGCCAATTCCAAGTGTCTTGACACATTTCCTGAATATCCTTTATTGGCTCCCAATTAAGGAATTCACGCGCTTTTGAAATATCTGCAAAAGAGATATCTATATCACCTGAACGACGACCGACAATTTTATATGGGATTTTGTCTCCGATAATATTCTCGAAATTTTCGATAATTTCTAAGACGCTATATCCTTTACCACTTCCAAGATTATATACTTCGTACCCTTTTGGGTTATATGAAATTTTTTCTATAGCAGCAAGATGACCCTGTGCTAAGTCATCAATATGAATATAATCACGAATGCAAGTTCCATCTGGAGTATTATAGTCATCTCCAAATACATGAAGCATTTCTAATTTCCCTACTGCTACCTGTGTAATATATGGTGCTAAATTGTTTGGAATTCCATTAGGATTTTCACCAATTTCTCCACTTTTATGTGCACCAAGTGGATTGAAATAACGGAGAGAAATAATATTCCATTCTGGGTCGGAATAACTTAAATCTTCTAGTATTTGTTCTATCACTACCTTGGTACGAGCATATGGATTAGTTGCCCCAACCTTATCAGATTCAAGCATAGGTACTTTTTCCGGAACTCCATAGACAGTAGCTGAAGAACTAAAAACTATGTTTTTAACTGAAAACTCCTCCATGATTTGAAGTAGTTTAATTATACCTATTAAGTTGTTATCGAAATAAGAGAGTGGATTTTCAACTGACTCACCAACTGCTTTATATCCTGCAAAATTTATAACTGCATCAATTTTATTTTCTTTAAATATACCTCTTACGGTGGAAACGTCCCGAATATCAGCGTTGTAGAATTTTATTTTTTTGTTTGAAATTTTTTCCATAGCATATAAAGCTTTTATGTTTGAATTGCTTAAATTATCTAAGACTATTACTTCTATGCCGTTTTCAATTAATTTAAGTGTTGTGTGAGATCCGATATATCCAAGACCTCCAGGAATTAATACAGTATTCATAAATTTCTCCTTTTGTTTAAATATTTTAAAAATATACTAGTTATATTGTGTACAGTCATGAATCATTATTAATACAACTTTAAAATTTACATATATTTTACTTACCTGTCTTTTAAATCAAATCTATAAATATCATCAGAAATACTTTTTCTATAACCAAAAATCTCTTTTGGAACGCCTTCTGAGTGAATCAACTTATCAATATTTTCTTGTTTGATTATTTTTCCTAAGTACATATTTGTAAAATTTTCATTTTGTTTTATGCAATTTTCTAGATAGTTTTTAGCAACCAATGTTAATTCTAAATTAGTGCATAAATTTTCAATTTTCTGTATGGATAGAATAGAATTAATGAAACCATCTCCTGATATTTTATGATTACAATAGTATTCTGAAAATACTGTTAGTGCTTTGATTTTTCTTTTAATTTCTGATCCGATTCCTTTGTTGGTTAACTTAATATCGTTACTAATTAAAATAGCTATAGTTAAAATATCATTAGATAGTCTGTGAATTTGGTAGGGAGACAGACTATCATATTCATCTAATAACTTATTTATAAGTGGTTTATATATTTCTCTTTGAAAAGGATACTTACATTTTTCATTAATCATATGCAATCTTTCTTGAAATACAATAGAGTCTAATTGGGACTTTCCTGTTTGGTAATCAATATCCACTAATACAATGTTGAAAAATACACATAACATATCATAATATTTATAGTATACTTTTATATATCTATTTTCTGAGTTGTTCTTTAAATCAGATATAAATGAACACTCATTTTCAAATTCTAATTTGATATTACAAATATCATCTATTATTCCTTTTAGAGATAGAGGAGCTTTAATAATAATATTATTAATATCTAAGTTGAATAGCTTTATTAATGAAGACAGTATTTTACTTAAGTTTTGTCTTTGATTATCCTTTTTATATGATTGAAAACAATATTGCACTTGTGTGTTAAGGGATAGAGGACAAGTTAAATCTAGCTTTGAGTTATTGATGTATCGAATACAAGTTTGAGCTTTGAAATAAATTCCGCAATCTAGGTTCTTTTTTTTAAAATTTTCCTCTGTATCTAAGTAAGGAGAAAAGGTAAAATACTTTTTCCCCTCACGTACAATCGGACTTCTTGGCAGTATCCCTTTAATTATTGGTAAAGTTGAGAGCTTAAATCGAGAGGTTAGTTCAATATTATTCATTAGTTCTTTATACATTATTAGTTATCACCATTTTTATATTTTCAACTAAATTGTTTACACTCAAACCGCTCATATCTAGGATATCATCATAAAAACCTGAAGGGTATATTCCTTTAACACCCATTAGACTATATGTATATCCTCTTTTCTGTAATTCTAGTGATAAAATGTTACCTAGGCCAGTTTCTACATCATGTTCTTCATATATTACAACTTTTTTGGAAGAGGTTTTTTCCCAAAAATCATCATTGATTTTATATGGAGATGAGACTGAGACTACTCCTATGTCAAAATTCAAGTCTTTCATTTTATCTGCAGCTTCAATTGCTCGATTAGTTAAACTTCCATAAGTAACGATGGTCCCATCTTTACCTTCTTTAAGTACATCTGTAGTGCCTTCTTGAAAAATATATTTTTCACCAAAAAGTGGATTGCCTTGAGTATCGGATAGAATTTTTGTTGGAACTCTTCCCAAAGAAATAAAATAATTACCTTTATTATTAGCAACATAGCGAACAATGTGTTTTACTTGATTAGCATCAGCTGGTATTAATAGGTGGGAATCAGGGATGCTTCTTATTAGCGAAATAAAACTAGTAAAATGATGTGTTGGTCCATCTTCTCCTGCGAAACCTACATGTGAGAAGAAAGTTTTTAAATTAGTTTTGTTTAAAGCGTTTAAAAGATGTTGATTATAGGGCTCAGCAAGAATAAATCGTCCAAATGAGGAAATAAAAACAGTTAAATCTTCTCGTGATAAGGATCCACTAAAGGTAACTGCATGGTGCTCCTGTATACCACTTTGAATAAAATTATTTGAACTTGATAAATCTGATATCGTAAAAGCAGGAGCTAAATCACAATCAACTATAAATAATTTAGCGTCATTTTCCTTTAACATTGATTTGATAGAATCTCCATATCCCTGTCTTCTTGGGACTATGTCATTAACATTATAAAATTCTGTTTCCTTTTCCCATTCTTGTTTATGATAAAATTCTCTCCAAGTTGGCCAATGTGAACGTGCTGTTGCTATTTGCTTTTTTTCTATCCGTTGTTTGTCTAAATCGGATAATTCCATTGTTGCTCCTATTTCGGAAAACGCCTTTTGGGATTCAATATTGGATAATACTCCGCTTACATATTTATTATTATTCTCCATAAAACTGACACCTTCACCTGATACAGTTTTAACAAGTAATAGATAATTTGAGTTATTATCATGGTATGCATATGTAATCGCCTTAACTAAGTCTAGCCAATCTGTTGCATTTACATCAAGTACTTTAAAACCTGCGGATTTCCAATCATCAGCAATGTTTGATGGCATTATATCTTCGATTTCTCCATTTATTTGAATGCCGTTATAGTCAATTATGGATATCAAATTGGTTAAATTGAATTTATTAATAAATCTTCTAGCTTCCCCAATTTGACCTTTAGCTTGTTCACCATCTCCCATAAAA
Source organism: Niallia sp. HCP3S3_B10 (assembly GCF_052064465.1). Lineage (NCBI taxonomy): Bacteria > Bacillati > Bacillota > Bacilli > Caryophanales > Bacillaceae > Niallia > Niallia sp. HCP3S3_B10. The sequence continues at coordinate 39,541 of NZ_JBQHVO010000009.1, forward strand.
GCAAATACTTTTCTGTTGGAATCATTGTTTTTTAAATAAAATGCTTTAGCTGTTGCAGCTGAGAGTCCCTGACCAAGAGATCCAGTACTCCAATCAACAAATGGTGTATTTTGTTCTAGATGACCTGTATATTTTGATCCAATTACCCTAAGAGTGGTTAAATAATCATAGTCTTGAAGTAAACCTAAGTTTCCTAACATGGAATACCATGCTGGTGATGTATGACCATGAGAAATAATAAATCGATCGGTAAATGGATTGTTTTTAATTAATAGAGCATCTTCGGGTGTTATTATATTCTGCTCTTTCATGGAAACAAGAAACGCAGCTAAAAATATATTCATCGATGAAATTGAACTACCTGGATGACCTGATTTTGCTATAGTTGTCATAGTTATAATTTCTGTTTTAATTTTAGTTTGTAATTCATTTATTTTAGTTTCATCAAATATCAATGTAGAATAATTCATTCAACTTCTACTCCCTTTAGGTCTGGTATCATTGTTAGACCGATGTTTTTATCATTCATTAATTTAAGATAATGAAGTCGTATTTTCCTCAAGTTTGTTGTGTTGATACTATTATCATGTATTAGGTTTTTGAGAACTCGGTCTCTTAATATGTTTAAGTCGGTACTTTGATTATTATTGGTTCGTTTGTTGGAATATTCAAAGTACTCTAGAATAAAGAGTGCTTGTATTTTCCGTAGTTTATCGTCTGAAACAGCTAGCATTTTTACCAATTCTAGAGAGCTTTTTTTAAAATGTCGTTCACAGAACATCTCGAAAAAACAACTTTCATTACTTGTTTCGTTATATTCATTTAACTCTCTTAATTTTATTATGTTTATAATCGATTTAAGAGAGTATCCATAGGATACTAATTTTTCAGTGGCTTCAGAAAGTAATTGTGACTTAGTCAATCCTTTAACACTTTCAGAAATAAATTTAGATTTATAATAAGTAAGTGTATTTTTGTATAGGATACTCTCCTTCTCAACCTCGTTTTCCGTAACTATCACAGCAATTTGCGAAACTATACTATCTAAATAATCATATTTTGTAAGTTGAGCAGGTACTTTAATTCTTTTCGTATCTAATCTAAATTGTTCAAGGATAGGATGGCGTAAGTTGTTTATTACATCATGGCCAACTAAACTGTTGACTTGCTCTAAATGGTCAACATCTTTTAGTATTATAGAATTATGAAAAGTTGGAAATTTATCATTTAATTTTTTTGTAATATCAATATCATATAAATATTTCACCTCTAGAAAATCAGGTACTAATATAAAAAAATCAAAATCACTCATTAACTCATAATTTGACGTCCCATTTCGACGAATACTTGGTTCTTTTCTGGCTAGAGAACCTACTAGATATAGATTTGCTTTGTTTGAAATACTTTTAATATAAGATTTTACCGATCGTAAATGTTGAATAATTTGATGGTTCAAATCTAATTTTGTCTTTTTATCAATAAGAAGACTATTATCAAAGAAATCAATTTCAAACATGTTGCATCATCTTTTCATAATTATAATTAATAATATAGGTTAGGAGTTTAGAATCTCTAGCTAATTCAGGTATATCCTTGTTTAAACAATGAGAAGAATAATAATCCTGTCCATCAAAAACATGTGTATGACTTTGAGGCATTCTCGGATCGAGTTTTAATAATTCGGATACTACATTATAGTCAATGTCATATTTTGTTGCTATTTTATTAATTTCAGTAGCAAATGTAACAATATATCCAAGATATGCATTTTCCATAAGTTTAAGTAGTTCAGCTTCTTTATTGGTAGTAAAATAAATTTTATGTAAATGTGAAGGCTTTTTCGAATAAAATAAATCTGAAACAAATTGTCTTTGTGTATTAGTAGTTGCACCAATAATAGTGAAATTATCATCTATATCCACATTATGTGCAGTACTACCAGAAAACTCCGGTGAAAACATCACATTATGATGTTTATCACAAAAACCAATAGGAACAGTGGATTTAACAATAAAATAATCAGCATTAATTGTGTTTAATACTTCCTCTACATGATTGGTAGATAGCCCTCCGTTAACCAGAGGAGTTGGAACACAAATTATGCAACAATCATATTTTTTTTCAGTGTGATAATAACCTTTATAAGGGTCGAAGAAATCGGCTTCAGGAAAAAAGCGTTTGGAAATAGAATTTCCAACTATACCTTTCCCAGCAATTACAATATTCAAATCTTTCATTGTATTTCACCTAACTTATTTTTTAATTGTTTGTATTCTTGTATATCGTTCAGTCCATGCCTAATATTTTTTGCCCAACCATTTTCACCAAAAATATAAGGGGATAATTTTGGTGAATCCTTATATAAAGGTATAAAATGAAAATGAAAATGATTACCGCTATCTCCGATAGAAAGTGTATAAAACTTTTCTATGTTTGGATTTTTTTTCATCAAACTTCTCTCTATCTTTATGGAAAGGTTGAATAATTCTGATAATTCGTCTCTTGTAAGATCAAATAAATTTTTGACATGTCTATTTGGAGATATTACAAAATGTTCAGGAGTTAGTGAATTGTTTAAAAAATGGAATACTTTAACTAATTCCCCTTTGATTAATAAGTTATTTGATTTTATTTCACAAAAACTACAATTTTCATTACTATTATTTGACATTGTTAGTTGCTCCTTAGTGAAAATTAATAGGCTTAAACAAATGTTGTTTTTTGTTTATTTTGAATGTTTAATATATTTTTAGCGTTCATTTTATAATACTCGTAGTTATTAAGTTTGGTTCTATAATTATTTGAGTATAAGTCTCTTATACTTTCGCGGATATATTTATTATATTCACTATAAACCGTTGTATAAGAATTTGAATATCTTCGAAATTGATATAATACTATTGGAATCATATATATATCATATGATTGTGATATTCTTAGCCAATACTCGTATGATTGACAAATCGGAAATTGTTCATCATATAGACCAACTTCCGTAATTAATTTGTAATGAAACGCAACACTACCATGTATTATTGGATTTATTTCTTTAATTATATTAGTTATGTTATTGTAATATTGACTTTCCCCGACTATTTCTCCATTTTCATTTATAAAATTTGATATTGTACAGACAATATTTAAGTTGGGATTTGCTTCGAAAATTTCTAGTGTTTTTTCAATTCGAAATGGCATTGAGATATCATCTGCATCTTGGCGGAAGATATATTTTCCAGTAGCAACACCTAATCCTAAATTTAAAGCTCTAGTGATTCCTTCATGTTTCTTATAATAAATTTTAATTCTTTCATCAGTTTGAGATTCTAATATTTTTCTAGTTTCAACTAAAGAAGAACCATCATCAATTATAATAAACTCAAACTGTTTATATGTCTGATTTAATATACTATCTATTGCTGCTTGCAAATATTCTACTTCATTGTAAACTGGCATAATTATTGTTACATTCATATAGTTTTCTCCCCTTCAATTGAATAAAGAGCAAGAGCAAAATTTATATAAAATGATAATGCTCTTTATTTAAAATTTACTTAATCACCTGTCTGAAATTTCTAAAATATCGTTATGTTATATATTACCAACTTAATTTCCAAATTTCAACAATGAATTGGTAATTTTTTCAAAATGAGTGTTGTTGAAGTGTTGAGGTCCAATAAATTGACAATTTTTGATAATTTATTCAAAAAAATACCCCATAATGTCTATTTGGGGGAAGCTAAATTTAAAATTTCTTAAATAATTCGCCTGATTATATTTGGAATTACATTTCCTAGGTTACCTTTCTTATACTGTTGTATAAAATCACTATATAATAATCTTAATATATCCTCTACTACAAATTCATTTTCTGGTTCAACATCTGTAATATCAGATAGCATTACCTCCAATCTAAGTGCTACTTTTCTTTTTAGTGTACATTTAATCTCTTTTGTTTTGGTTGTTTTATTGGGTTTAGCAAAAGTAAGAGGTTTGTGCTTATCTTCCGAATAACTATATATCTTTACAAAATAATCATTTCTCTGTTTTAGTTCATGATATAAGTCGTAAGGATTGTTCCTATCTTTAACTTGATATAGAAAGTCAACGACTAAAATACTTATAAGATCTCGTTGGGTAAATTCATAATTTCCCATTGCCTCCGAGACATCTTCACAAAATAACTCCCCTCTCAAATATTCAGAAACAGGGATGAAAAAGGAATAAGGAAGTTTAACTGGGTTAGTTAATTTATTTAATGAAAAGTTTAATAATCGGTCAAAAAATCCATCTGGTCGATACGATAACTCATTAAGCTCCTCTTCATAAACAGGATATATTGGTTTATTTGATTTAGCCATATAAATGACCATCTCTTTCTTTTATTAACATGAATTTCAATAGGCGGTATGCTGCTTCTTTAAGGCTACAATCCCATTCAACTGTCTTATCAAAGAGTAGGTCATGATAATAAACTTCCAATTTAGCGGGATAAGGCTTGCCTTTTGGGTCATAGGAGTATTCAAAAATTTGGGCATTTTTATATTCTGTTAGAGCTTTTTTTACTAAGAGTGAACAAAAAGGTGTTGGTTGTAGTCCTCTCCTATTGGCCAATCTTTTAATGAGTTTTCTTTCTTCATCTGAAAGAGGAATCTTTACATCCTTTTTCTTATCTATCCTCGTTTTGCGTCCCTCATCTTTTGTTATTGGTATTTTCCGAGCATTCCTTATTAGTAATTGATCTTCTTTCTTTTTATGATTGTTGTTAAAAATAGGATTTAATGGCTTCCTTCCATCCATAACCCTCTCTTCCCCCTCTTCTTTTTTTGTTTTCCCCTACTTTATCTCAGTGTCAGTATGCCAAATTGTTATATTGATAGTGTATGAGGAGGAGGAGAGGTTTAGAACGTATAGAAACTAGAATTTTGGACAAACTTTAAATAGACGAATAATTTTATATAAAAGGAGCTTTTTATATGGCCAAAAAAAATACTGTAATTAGTCCTGTATCTAAGGAAGTTTTAAAACAGTTTGGAGAGCTAGGGAAAAAATCAGCAGCAGTTAAGAAAGTAAAAATAAAAAAATAGCGGTTCTTGGATAAGGGCCGCTATACATAATTAAAAGTTCATCTCTTTTAAGGTAATTTGTTCTTTTATGATACTTACAACATTTTAATAATGATATATATTTACAGGGGAATTTAATTAATAATTCCCCTGCAAATGAACATTTATTCTTTGTAATTTTTGATGTTTCAGTGGTTGATAATAGGCACTTTCTAAATTTTCATTTATTAATTCTTCAACTAAGAAAAGAATATTAAATGGTAATGTATCTAATAACAGTTCTTTATGAATTGCTTCAGCAATAGATATGGTAGATGTATATATAATTACGATTTGCGGATTTTCAGGAAAATCTGAAATTGGTAAATTACCATATTTATTATAGACATATTTCCAATTCTCAAACTTATCTCTGAAATAACCAATAAAGTTTTGGTTCATTTGTGCTCTGTCAATAAGAAAGTTAATATTCCCATTAGGGGTTTTTACTTCTGCTGCACTCATTGGGAACTTATACCGAGCATTATTTGCTAGACGAGCATTCCATTTCCATTTAGAAACAACTTTCTTTTCTATGAATTGGCAGCGAAGCTCATTCATTGATACATATCGTTTTAATCCACCTACACCATAATTATCCCATCTATCAGGGGCCATAAAGAACTGATCGCTATAATAATGTTTTAGTAGCCTATAACCCGCTACCCCTAATGTAAAGGGAGCGGGAGGTCGTGTTTCTTCATCACCACGTATTCTAACTTTCCATCTATCTACAACACCATTGGTTCTCAATCGATCTAAACGCTTAGAGGTTTCTGACCTACTCATTAGAGAAGACATATATCTCCTAATTTGGTCCTCATTTGCACAAACAGCGTCACCTAGAACTTTAATAAGGGTAAAATCCGCTTCATCAATAATTTTTCTGTTTAATAGTGTCATAGCACCTTCTATCCCTGTATATGGGTAATATTTCGAAGGTTTTACATAACTACTTTTAAGTAGTGGATGGTCCCAGAAAGGGATTTCACCATTTCTTGTGGTGAAAACAGGGAAATCGTCCATTACTAAGTTATTTTGTTCAGAAATATTCATTATTCAAAGAGGAATGAAGCGACATCTTTGATTTTCTTTTTACCCCTTGGATACCCCGTAATAGTTACTTTGGCATGTCTTTTATCTTTATCAATGGAGCGGATAGTGCAAGAAACAATATCTCCAACTACTGGCTCTGGTAAGTGACGGGGACGGATCCCTTTAACTTCTAATCCTGCATCTAATTTAACAAATATCCCATGTATTGGGTCTAGATTCGTTACTTTACCAGCGACTGTACTGTTTTGATTATAAAGTTCGATTAATTTTTTAAATGGATCATCTTGAGTATCCCTTCTGCTAACTTGAATAAGATTATTTTCTTTATCAAATCTCAAAACTTTTACTTGTATTGTTTCTCCTCGATTAATTTCATGCTGAATATTTCCATTTTCCCAGCTCCAATGTCTAGCGTTCATAAAGCAATCTGCACCATTAATACGGACAAAAACCTTCCTTGTGTTTGGATTATAACCTCTTACTACACCGTCAAAAATTGTTGACTTTAAGGAATCTTCAGCTTCTAGTGTTACTAATTGTTTCATGAATTCCGCTTTTCTGATATCATCCGCTTTCCTTACTGATACCAATACAATATTGTCTTCAATGTCTATTTGGTCTACAATCACTTCTTGAATTGATCCTGTAAAACCGTTTAATGAACGGAAATCATGATCAGAAAATTCGTTGCTTGGGCAATATGCTGTAATGTTTGTACCTTCTAAGAGAAATGTTGCTACTTCCATGTGTTTTTTTACATATTTTCCATCTTCTAATACTTTTGTTTCTCTCGTTGAAACTGCTGTCACAGCCCCTTTGATTATAGTTCTATCTCGCTTAATCTTTGCTAGTTCATTTAATTGGTTGTCATTAACCCATGATGTTTTTAGTGTTTCAGCCATCATTTTCCCTCCTAATAGTGAATTTTCTGTAAACATAAAAAACGACCCAAAACAAAAGCAGTTATTCAAACTACTTCGTCTTGGGTCGTTCCCATTAAATATTTAATTTTATTATTTGTTTTTTATGTTTACTAACTTATTGGAATTTTAACCTATATTTTTAATTTTTTCAATACTTACTGAAAATTACCTAGAATATATATTTAACTTTTATCAGAAAATGGAGTAATAAAGTCAAAAGGACTAGATTTTCCTTCTTCCTTTTTCTCAACCTCCCCCTCATTTGTATTATCATCTATCTCCTTTATTAAATCATTATAGAATGATTCTTCTTTTTCATCTAATACTGATACTGATTGGTTAGGTACTTCATTGGTAGTAGGTATATTTTTGGAAAATAGACTTGATACATCAAGGTCTATCACCTCATCATTTATGTTAATTACTTTTTCACCTAAAGAAGTTCCTTTTTGTTGTGATATCGGCTGAGTTTTACATGCTTCTTTTATCGCTGCCTTTTTAGAAAAATATTTATCAGGGTATCTATCGAATTCAACTAATTCTAATTCAATATCCTCTACAGCATCTTCTTCTGGAAGAGGAATTTCTATTAATGGTTCTTCCTCTTGAAGTGGTATATCAATTATTTCAGATAGCGCTTTATCTGTTTCGTGAAACAATTCCGTATTTAAGGATTTTGACTCTAACCAAATACTAGCGCTTTCTTGGATTACTTTTACTTTCGCCTCTTTGAATTCAGCCTTTGGAACAAAGTTTGCATCAATCTGACGTACAGGTATAGGTTTATTATTAACTACTATTTTCACAGCAGCTTGGAATGGCTCCTGAAAAATTAACTTATTTGGTGTTAGAATGACATCTGTTTTTTGTTGATAGCTACTACCGGATCGCATAACAGGTTCTTCTTGAAGAGGGCTAACAGTTTGTTCGTTTTTCCCCTCTTCATAACTATCTTCTTCTCCTAATAATTTTGAGAATAATTGTGCGTCAAAATAAGAGATATCTCCATAAACCATTTTGTGTCTAAAACCAGTTAACAAAGTATGCATGTACATTTCTCCATATTTGTCTGCCAATTGAGCTACTGTTTGTGCTGCAACAGTAATAATAGCTTTATATTTTCTAGCTTGCGATATAAATTCTTTAAATGGTAGATAAATATAGTCTGGAAATTCATCGATGATTATATGTGCAAAAGTACTAGTTAGAGGTGTTCTCCTATATACAGCATTCTGTAGGCTTAACAAAACAAACTTCCCTAAAACGTTAGAAAGACCTCCTAAATCATCTTTTGCCGTATTTACTAATAATATACCGCCTCTATTTAAGTGCTCGTCAAAAGAAAACTCTGATTTATCAAATAGTACGCGTCTTATCAGTTTATTGGCTCCTATATCATTTAGAACGTTTCTTAGCCCTTGTACATATTCTCCTTGTGCGTCATAATAAGCTGTTTCCCCATAGTATTCGCCTTCTTTTACTTGTTCATTAGCTCCATTTCGACTAGTTTTAGGAATATGGTTCATGTTAAACCAATTATCAATTTGTTTTACGATATCCCAATGGTTTCGTTCATCCCTATCTTTTAAAAGGTGATAATCTTTAGGGATAGTTTCCTTTAACTTTAAATGCATATGCCTAACAATTTGAGGATCATTGTACATTTTTAATAAAGTATCAAATTGTGCCTCGGTAGAAGGATCGTGTAATTTTAGTAAATAAATATAGTTTTTTAAATGGTTTCTTTGACTTTGCTGAAAGAAAAAGTTTCCTGTTCCCCCTTCTTGAATTCCGTCCATTACCATTGCAAATGCTTCTGCTACCTGGTCAACTGGTCCTTGCATTGGATTAATAGATGGTGTATTGGGATTAGTGGGGTCAATATAGAAAACAGCTTCTTCAGGTATGTCATGAGCTTTAACTAATTGAAATGCTTTTTGACACAAATCGTTAGATGGTTCAATTATACTAATACTACTTAAATATGTTCCTCTTATTTCTTCTGTTTTATAATTGGCTAATTTAGAAACTTTAGGAAATGCATTGATAAACTTTGTTAACCAATGCAAGTCCTGATTAATGATAGGTAATATTAATGCTGATGTTTTACCCGTTCCTGGTGGTCCGAATATACCATTATGTAATGATCTATCTTTACCAGGTTGTACAATAAGTTCTTTAGTTTGAGAATCGGGACCTAGTACAACGTCTGGCCAAACCTCTTCTTTACTATTTCTAAACCATTTTTGTAGGTATACATTTTTAAATTCAAATTTTTCAAACGCTTCTTTAATTTGTTTAGAGTATTGGGAATATTGTCCACCCAACCAAATTAAAATAATACTTGTAACTATAGAAGGTGTAAAAACTAAAGTGTAAAACAAAGTGTTAATATCCCCAACAGCTACGGTAAACCAAATATTATCTACATGTATGCTATTGATTAGATTTCCGAGGTAAGGAATAAGTGTATTATAAACTGGTGCTGTGATTAACCACATATAATAGGCTGTTATTCCAATGAACATATTCCAAAACCATATGTTTCTCCAAAACTTTCTTTGAGTTTTTTCGTATTTTGTACTTATTAACCAAGAAAGAATCAAGAAAACTGTACTTGTAAGAAAACCAATTAATCCTGGACTTAAACTGTTACCAAACAATACAAAACTAGGCACACTATTGTAAAACTGCCCAATAACTAAGAAAAGATAGTTACAAATACTTCTAACCGATAAAAAAACAGAAAATAAACCAGTGACTAAAATAGTAATCCCTGGGAGCTTAGGATGAACCTTTAGTTCTTTCAAGTACTCTGCCCCCCTTTTTCTTCTTCAATGTTAGCTGCTTTTCTCCTTGGAGAAGTGATGGCCAATTTTTAGTATCTGTAAATTTTATTGTTTCATAATTTTTCATTACAATATCATTTTCTAGTTCGGATCTACTCTGATAAACAATAAGAAGGTGTGAAACCTTTTGTTTAAATTTATTATTTTTGTTTTCTTCTTCTAAATAATTTATTTTGTTTAATGCAGCAACACTCGCCTCTTCCACTATATTCAAAACTAAAACTTGTTTTGAATTGTATCTTTCTTTATGAATCAATTCATATTGTGCTACCTCTCCAATGTTATAACTATCACTATGAAATATTTCATTTTTTGCAAGAGGCACCAATTGATAATTAGAATTGCTTATATCCATTGATAGTTCAAAAAGTTCTTGTTCGGACTTAATAGTAGTTTTATCAAATGGATAAATACCTTTTAAGATATTGTTTGCAATAATTGGTGAGCGACTAGCTGTAGTAACATAAAAATGAAGGTTAGATATCTTATCAGCGCCTTTATGAATTATGGTGTTTTTTATATTTAAAACCCTAGTTCTTCTATCATCATGATACTTTACAGTATAAATATTGTTGTTATCAGCAACTGATATTAATACATAATGTTCTTCTTCAGCTTTGTGTTTACTTAATTTAATGTAATTTTTTATCTTTTCTTTAATTTTTGTCATTGTTTGTAAACCGGTGTCATATTCAATATTTAGAGTGCGGCTACCTTTTCTAAATACCCAATCAGGGACAATAAATGGTTCACCAACTTCATTTTTGTAAGTATCTTTGTTGGGGTGTAAAGATATTATGTTTTTCCTATTTGATTTTAAAGCTATGAGAGTATCAATAACCACATCTTGAATTCCTAAATAATGAGAAGAGTTTCTTATGTAATTATTGATATTTATAGCTTTTTCTTCTTCTTTTATAATTCCTTCTTGTTTTAAAATGTTAATACCATTTTTCCCTAAGTAGTAACATGATATAGGTGGTTTATTTAGGACAGACTGATATTCTATTTTTACAATGGCGTAATTTGACCACCTTTTTAATTTCTTTTGAATAGAATCCCCTTTATATCCAAATAATTGATTACCATACTTAGTTAACTGCTTATTAGTTAAATAACGGTTAGTCCAAATAAGTGATAATAGCTCCAAATCAATGGAATTTATCCAGGCCCCTTTTCTTTTTTCATGTTCATTATCAAATCCATACCATACTCTGGCTGATTCCAAATTTCCTCCTCCTTAAAACAGAAAAACCCCCAAAATAGTGAAGAAAACATTCTTCATCATTTTGAGGGTTTTTCCCTTTGTATTATAAAGCTGTGATTAGTATATCATTTTGGGATGATCCTAACAACTAGAGTTTTATGCATAAATATTAGTAGTATTCATAAATTAGGCATATCTATTTAAAGTAATTGCTAGTATAAAAACCCGAGAAAACTACAGTGAAAAGCGTATTATGATTAGAGTACAAAAATCATAAAAATGGTGTGGGTTTTCTAATTCAAAAAACATATGAAGTTGGGGTTTTAAAGCATAAAAAAATCTAAGTATGTCAAGGGTTAACATCATCCTCCGTTACGGATGTCCGCTTAGGGACAAGTAACGTTATCCGTAAAAGGATATCCGCAAGCTGTTAGAATTAAATAAAAAATTCAGCATTATTTATAAAAAGACAACTGTATAAAAAAGTGGATAAAAAATATGCCTTATTTCACCCCAAATTTTATTGTTGAGGGACTATAAAATTAGGAGTGATTTATTCAAGTAGTAATTTAATTGCGAATAACCTTTTTTATAGGAGAAACCAAGTTAATCTCTCATTTATGTTTGATTAATGTAAAGCGTATGTTTAAATTAAAGAAATTGTTTATTGAGTTGATGTAAGAGCTACGTAAAACATAGATTTATATGAATTATATGTGCAGGGTTTATATAATTCATATGTAAATACAAAATAAAAATAAAATCAAACTAGTAGTAACTAATAATGGTGACTATAATAAGTTACCCTGATTTTAAATAACTAAAATAGAGATAAAAATTCTATGATTATAAGGGTTTGATATAGTAACTATATATAGTTACTATATGTATTTTTACTACAAATAGATGCCTTAAAAAGATTGCGAAATAACTAAAATTATAAATTTAAAACGAATAGATAGGTTTAATATAGTTTTTATAACTGTAATCAATGAAAAATTATGATAGATTATTAATAATTGAACTTTACAGTAACTATATATAGTAACTATAAATAAAGTCTTGGTATTAAAGGGTTTAGGTTATTTATCGCATTTGTTAAATTGATAATTAGAAATGTAGATACTTGAATTAGTAACTTTAATTGGTTATTATATATTTAAACTATAAGAATATCTTAGCAAAGGAGGATAATATTGGACTTAGAGCTTCATCAAAAATATAAAAAAACAAAATTCGATCCAGAAACATTAGATATGTTCACTGATCTAGTATCTAATGACACAGTATTAAAAAAAGTATTTCTCTTTATTGCAAAGAACGAAAAGGACAGTATTGTAACAGTTGGAGAAATATCTGAAAAAGTACAGGTAGAACGAAAGCATAGAGTTGAAAAAAATAAACGTTATTCATTTGTTTCCAAAGACGATTACATACATAGAAAACAAGCGGAAAAAATAGTTGAGCGTTTGTTAGCAATGTCGTTGATTTATTATAAAGCTGTTCCACCATATAAGCATTTGTTTTTAACTATTCGTGGCAAACAAGTAATTCAAAGACTATATGGATGAAGAAAATTATCTAGTAAATAAGGAGATGGAAATGATGGCTAAAACATTCACAAAAAATAAACCTGCTATTAACATAACTATGGTTGGGTTTGGACAAGCCGGTTCAAGAATGGCAGATCAATTTGCAGCTATAAAGAATCCTGATGGCACTTCTGTTTATAATTGTTTAGCATTAAACAGTAATGATGGTGATTTAGCGGGATTAAAGCACATAACCCCCAATAATAGAGAGAGTCTAGAGCTTGGTGGTTTAGGTAAAAATCCTGAAGAGGCAATGCAAATTTTAGAAACAAATGAAAAAGTTAAAGAACAACTGAAAGATTTTATAAAAGATAGAGTCAGACCGACTGACGACTTAGTAATGTTTTTTGCTGGTCTTGGTGGAGGAACGGGTACTTCTACTATCGTAAAGGCTATTGAAGAATTCTATGAATATAACAATAAACCAAAAATTCAAGAAGAGTTTAATAAATTAAAAGAAAAATACGGAATCGATGAAATAAAAAAAGAGCCTAAAAAATATTTAATTGAAGCTACTAAAATTGCTCGTAAGAGATTTACAAAGATTGGTGTGGTTGCTACTATTCCTACTAGGGCAGATGGTCCTGATGTATTAAGACAAGTAAATAATTTCACTAAAAAAATTGATGATATAGCAAAAAATCCAAACAAAGGTGTGGCATTTGTAGTCTATCCTGATAACCAACTTATGTATGATGAGTTCAAAGGTTTACAAGAAAATGAAAGAAAAGGTATAGAAAATTATAGAGATTACGCTAATATTAAGCTAGTTGAAGAGTTTCATGAACTAAATACGGCCACTACTGGTGGTGGAACCTCTGTTACTTTTGATAGTGCTGATTTTAGAAGAACAATTTTAGAGCATCAAGGTTGTTTATTCATAAGTAAGGTAACTAAACCTGCTTCTGACATAAAAAATGGTCATGATATTAAAAAAATGTTTTCTGAATCTCTCGATAAAAATAGCTTTCATGATCCTATTGAATTAATTAATCCAGAAACAAATCAAATGGCAAAAATTCATCATATAGGCATTTTAGCTATCATTGATTCAAAATTAAAAGTTGGTAGCTCCTTTATTGATGATGCTAGAGATGAAATTATTAATAAATTACCCCTAAACGGCACAGTATTTTCTGGATATATAGAGGAACAAAATGATTTTTCCGTTACTGTTTATACATTCTTTAAAGCAGAGGCATTTCCTAAGCGATTGGCTAAGGGATTAGTGGAAGAATATAACGAATTTAAACAGAGACAAAAAGAAATAACCTATATGTCCCAAGGGATTGAGCAAATTAGTGAAACTAACGAAGAAGATGATTTTGATCTTTCTGAACTGGCTGCCGAACTAGGAATGGAGGATCTTTTTGAAGAATCTGTTGGAGAAGTAGCCTCTTCCGCTGATGATGAGGATATAGATATCGATGATATTTTACAACAAATAAGTGAGAATGAATTAAAATAAATAATAAAAAGCAAAGAATCACCCTATTCTTTGCTTTTTTTATTTGTCTAGATAATTTTCTTCATGGAACAGTTCCGGCATTCTCTTAGTAGTTTCCCCTTCGATATAGAACTTGTAAAATGTGCCTTATTACAATTATCGCATCTACCACTAATTCTGTCAGGATATAAATTATAATCATAGATTTTATTTATATCCATTTCTTCTTTAATTAGATATTTATTCATCTTTTTACTTCCTTAATTTATAGTCAATAAACTTATTATAATCGATTTGTTTAATCATATCTCTTGGATATTTTTTCGAAAACGAATTTTAACAAAAGAAGTTTATGTAAATGAATGTTTTATGTGTTGTTTACGTTGGCTATTTAGATAAAGTGGATTTTGACATGATATTGACGTGGTTATTGTATTTTACTAACAAAAAAACTATGTAATCTTGATGTAATTTATATATTAATCTTATGTATTTATGTAAGACTTACGTAGTTGTGATATAAAATTCATATAACTGTGCATTCATTTTACGTAATTCTTACGAAAGGTTTTTATAAATTATATATATAGTTGTTGTGAACTATTATTTTATGTAAGCGTAGTTTGCATCGATGGTAGGTAAAAATATCGTTTACTTCCTTTGATTTTTTGGTTCTTTCCGTGTAAAATCAATTGTAAAGTGTCATTTTTGACAATAAATGTAGTAGGAGGTGCGGTGAATGAGCGAAATTTTAATGAGAGAATTATTAGAAGATGAATTTAAACTTGATCCTCTTTATAATGTTGCTATTATTCGTGAATTAGAAGAATATATTTGGAATGATAAAATTTTAAGTATGAGTAATGAACGAACTTACGATACGGTAGAAGCAAGTAAATTTATTGGACGTGCTGATGCAACTATAAGATATTACTTAAGACATGAGCTAAGTGATATTTATATAAAGCCGGAAAAACAAGGAAGATATTATAAATTAAGTTATTATACTATCTTTAAAATTCATTTAGTCTCTATATTAATAGAGACAGGGGGAATGTCTACAACTGAAATACTAACTGAGTTAGGTCACAAAACTACAACTGTTCCTTCCAGTAAAAATACACCTTTATATGACGATCTTAGAAAGTTATCTCAATTTGTTGAAGCTTCGTACAAGTTTAATAATCAATTGTTAGTAAAAATGCAGCAGCAAACTGTATTGTTATTATCTTATGAAAAAAAGTTGAGCAATTTAAGAATTGAGTCAGTAAACATTGAAAGAAAAATTGCTGATGCTAAATCGGAAGTTACTGAGCTCAAAAATGATTCTATGAGCAATTATCTTTTGGAAAGGCAAGATCAAATTTTAGTTGCATCATTAAAGAAAAAACCAAAAGGTTTTTTTAGTAGGTTTAAAAATGATTCTAAAGAAGAACTTTTAAATATAGAAGTAGATAAACAACTTAAAGAAAAGCAAGAAGCCGCAATACAAGGTAAGGCCGATTTACTAAAAGAAAAGATAGATGACTATTATAAAGAGTTAAATAATATAAAAGAAGAAATAGCTGAAACGGAGCAAGAATATGAACTGGCTCTAAGAGAACAAGAAAGAATTCTTGAAGAGGGGAAATACTCAGTTCAAAAATTTCTAAATAATCCTATAGAGAATAATATAATAGATTGAAAATTCCGCCATATTATTTTATAATATAGGTACATAAATGAACAGAGGTGGTTTTAATGTTTTTACTTAAAACAAAAAAATCTGAAAACGTTGTTTTAAATACAATTGTAATATTATCTATATTAACTCTAGTTGGTTCAATACTGGTAAGCATATAAAAGTGGATTTCTTAATAAAAAAGACTAAGCTATTAGTGCTTAGTCTTTTTTTTTGATTTGTTCATATAATAATTCCCTTAATGAAATCTATAGTGTTAACACTTTCCTTAGAGTACATATATACTCTAAGCTTTCTGAGAATACTTAAACAATACACATCATTAATGGGTATTCCCCTTTTAAAATCCCATCATTAAAATGACAGATTACTATCCGTAATTTATACTAAAAGATACTAAGGACTAAATAAATAAAATTCTGGAAGCAGAGAATTACATAAAAGTTTAAAATACTAATATAGGGGGGGATAGAAGATGAAGTATGATGGTTTTATTTCGTTTTTAGAAGAAAAGAATTATAGTGAAACTACTATAGCGAGTTATGAACTGGTTTTAAATCAATTCTTCTCATTCCTAAAACAACTCTATAA
This sequence comes from Niallia sp. HCP3S3_B10, assembly GCF_052064465.1. Taxonomy (NCBI): domain Bacteria; kingdom Bacillati; phylum Bacillota; class Bacilli; order Caryophanales; family Bacillaceae; genus Niallia; species Niallia sp. HCP3S3_B10. Next base: position 55,989 of record NZ_JBQHVO010000009.1, read on the forward strand.
AAAGAAAATAGAATTATATGAAATTAAATCTAAAGATATAAGAGACTATCTTTCAACCCAGGGAGAGAATCAGAAGGCAATTTCCACAATTAATAAAGAGTTGGCCATTTTAAAATCCTACTTTGATTATTTATGGGAAAATAATAAAGTACCTATTGACCCAGCAGCAAAAATAAAAAGACTTAAGGTACAAAAGCAACTGGATATTAGTTTGTTTTATGAAGATTTACTTAAGGTAAAGGAACTTGTAATAGCAAACGCCAATTACTCAGCAAAGCGAAAGGCATTGTTTATACTTGCTATGGAAGGATTAAAAGCCTCCGAATTTAAGTTTAAGAAGGATGATGTTTCTATAATCGATGATAGAATTGAGATTAATCTTTCCAATAGAGTCATAACATTGGATAACAATGAAGCAAGTATTTTTCTTGAGTTTTATTATAATAATCTACTAAATGAATCAGAGTATCTTTTCACTTATACGGATTCTGTAAATAATAGAATAATACCTATAACATTTATGGGAATACATTATCACTTGAAAAATATACAAAAGGATTATGATATTAACAACCTGCAGTTAACAACTATTAGAAAAGCTTTATGCTACTATTTATATATTAATAAAAAATTCCCAGTCCAACGGATAGCAGTGATTATGGGTATAGAAGAACAAACAGTATCTATATATTTAAGTAAATTAACAAAAAATATGTAACCATTAAATTTCAAGATTCTAATATTATTAATAGGTTGAAATAAAATAACTTTATAGGCTATAATACATTTAAATAAATCAATCAATGGGAAGAACCCAGAATAAACAGTTCTATAAACGAGCTGTTTATTCTGGGTTCTTTTTTTTAGGGAGAGAAGTTGATTAATGGAAAGGGAAAACAGCTTTATTAACAAAGTTATAACTGCATCCCTCTTAAGTGAAGGAGAAAAAGAAATTAAATCAAGTTCGCGAAAACTTAAAGTACCATTTAATAAAAAAAAGATACTTTATTTATCTAACTTACTAGCAGAATACAAACTTGAAGATAGTGTGTCTGTACAATTTAAAAAAGGAGAATTTACTATACATAGTAATGCTTTAGAGTTCTATCTAAGCAATTGGTATATTGAAGAGCATAAAATATTTAGTTTTCGGCTTGATCCATCATTAATTGATAAAGAAGCGATTATAATTGCTGCCATTTTGTTTGGAGAACGTAAACAGGATTATATTAGCATACACTCCACCATTCACAAGGATCACCTTAAAACTTTGTGCTTCTGTATAAATAAAAACATTAATGTCCCAGTTACATTCCATGGTGATCGAATTAGGATTTTTAATGTTAAACAGTTCTTTATGAATGTTTTTAGAAATTCCTCGACTATTCATATAGTGGAACTTGTTGATTTTCTTACAGAACAAGAGAAAAAAGAAATAAAGGAAGGGAGTTTATTATGAGCTTTAAACCATGTTATTTATCGCTTTTTATCTCAGGTTCTATCTTACTCTCTGCGTGTAGTAATGATCCATTTGTTAAGGAAGCAAAAAAAATAAATGAAACAATGGATACACATGAAGAAACTGAAACTGATAGTAATTCCGACTTAGAATCATTCTATGCAGATCAAGCTAGACCTATAGAAGAAGTTGTAGCTGAATTGGACGGTGAATCAGTCAAAATACTAGATAAAAAAGAAGTGGAAGTAAAAGCTGCTTATGAAGATCCAGAGGAGTTTGCAAGGTATGCGGCAGATATATTATACAAATTCCAATCTCTTCAAATATCACCTGAAGACTTTTACAACTTTATTTTAAACTATGGAAGTATTCAGACGGTTGAAGAATTACCACAAAAACAAGATGCCATTAATATTTTCAAAACAATACAAGATTCTTATATACAAGCGAATGTGAAAGGAGAGTCTTATGATATTACAGTAATCAATTTAGATAGATTTAAAAGACAGGGATATTTTTATCGAAAAGTACTTAGTACTGAAGGTATAAACTATTTTATTACTTCCATTTTCAAAGAAGATGGTGCTTGGAAATACGTTACTGATGAACCGTCAGACCCTTTTTTTGAAGAAACCCAAGGAGGAGAAGAAGAATGATAACATTAGAAGAAATTCAGGGGAAAACAGAGGAAATGTTAATGTATCACTATCAAACAAATGGAGAATTTAACAAAGACTTTTTCCTTCTGAACCAATATGTTCGTATACACCTTGAACAGTTTATAGAAACTGAGAAGATTAAGGAATATGAGGAACAACTTTATACTGTATCAAAATCTCTTTTATTCAATGGTTATTTTATAGGTATGGAAATATTAAACAACCTTGAAGAGATATTTAAAGATAATGAAATATTTGAACAAAGCAATGCTAACCTTAAACAACAAACTTTTGATATGCTTCGTCATGTCTTAGGGGGAAATATCGAGGATGTGTTAATTACAGAACCTCATAAAAAATTAACTGCTAAGCTAGTAACAGAATATGAAAATATTCTTCCAACATTAATGAACTATGCTTTTTATACAACAGTTTTAGGTGTACAGCTTGCCTTTCAAGATGAACGGAATAAAAGAGAGATAAATTTACCGAATCAAAATAAAGAGGGGGGAATATTAGCTAATATAGAAGATACACACTTCCTTTTTCCTGATGTCTTTATGAATATTTCAATTGTAAATAACAATGTAGAGGTATGGACAATTACCCAATCTTTTTGGAATGCTTTCGACAAGATAGGCGATATATTCGTGGCCAAAAATTCAGTTGGTGATCTCTATTTAAATGTGATAATGAAAAATTCATTATCTCTTGTTCAAAGAAACATGATTTTTAATCAAATTGAAGGTTTACTTAAAGAAAACTATAAAACAGGTAAATTGATTAAGACTATGGCCGTGGTAGAAGAGTTCTTTGAAATAAGAGAAGAAAATTTTGATGAATCGATAAATTCGGAAGACTAATAAAGGAATTACTGCATGAAAATCTTTAGTAGTCTAAACTTTCTTCAAAAAATACTCTTATATATTATTGAAAGGAGGGAATGAATGACGGATACTAGAAACTTCTTAACTCCGTTTTTCTGAGTGATAGGGATACTCTCTCTAATAACTATATTTTTTTATTTTTATGAAGGATATATATTCGAATCAACTAGTGTAAAATATCAAGTCGAGTTAGCGAGTAAATTTGCTAATAAAGAAACAACAATGGAAATTGACCCTGTAATGACTGCAGCTGGTGTACCGATAACAACATCAAAAGAAGAAATTAAGCTATACTTTAAAATATTCGTTAATGAAAAACCTTATGATATATTGGTTACAGAAAGTGAATTTAATAGATACAAAGAAGGCGACAAAATAGATATATTAGTAGGTGCTGGAAAAGCAAAGTTGGATAATAGTAAAAATTAAATCTTTAATTATTGTTTTATAAAAACCATTTAATGATTTTCTTCTGTGTAAAGGGGAAAAAATATGCTAAATGAAAAAGAAATAGAAGTAAAAAAATATGGATTATCAAGTAATGAATAATGGGATAGACGGATGGCTTAGTAATCGAGGTTATGAAAAATTAAATGAATTCATTCGAATCCTAAATAAAAGAAATTCAGAGATAGATCATAAAGTAGCTTCCCTATTTAGTAAGACTACTATTGCAGGAGTAGGTTTATGTCAACATAAAGATTCTTTAATATTTCCCGAAATCAAAGAATTGTTTGATGAATATGAAACCTAACTTCATCAATGTGGAGAACAATATAAGCAAATTGCAAAAAGTTTTATGAATAGTTATGGATTAGAAGATTACCTAACTATATTCACAAAAACATTATAGGTTAATCAATCTTATTTCAAAACATAGCAACTTTAAAATAAAAAAGTAGCACAAACATAATCTATGTCTGTGCTACTTTTTTTACCCTAAAATTGGTTCACTTTTCATATAACCTCTTTTTGCATGATATAGAATCCTGTGAGTTGATAGACTTTTAGTTTCAAATATTTCATTCAGTACAGTAATTACAGATATAGCACTATAACGATTAGTTATTAATCTCTGAGGATTGGATGCAGCTAGTTCCTGACAACTTAATTGAGAAGGAGCTATTTCATCATTGTCCTCTAAAATATCTGGATATAACGTACCTATTGGTTCTGAAAGTATTTTCCAATCAGACTTGAAGCCACAAACCATTTGTCCAGTGAAACCTGAATCTTTATATTCTTCCAGTTCCTCTTTCGTCCAGGACTCAATTGGTCTATTTCTGTGATCCTTTGGTAAGATAACATTTTCATTGCCTACATCAAAATATAGTAGGGTCTGAGCGGCGTTAAAATACTCATGGAATATCTTTCTTGAATATACCGATAGGTAAGTCTTTGGATAGTTATTGCTAATTTCCTCCGCAAACAGTTATTTCAAACTGACCTTTTCCCCCGGTCTACACCGTACGTGAACCTTTCAGCTCATACGGCGTGCCATCAAACGTTTACTATTAGATTGAATACATTCACCATTGTTTACAACTTAAAGATATACATTGATTTCTATATCAATAGGTTGGTTCTTTGCCTTAGTTCTTAGTTTGTTTAACTTGTTTATTTGAGATTTGCTGAGTTTTCCTATTATGCTTAGATAGTGATTAATCGTGTCCTTTTTGGTTGCGTGAATTAGTTTATGGATTGCTTTTGTAACTATAATAAGGTTACTATATTCATCAGTTCCCCCAAATTCCTTTGGTAGTATATGATGAACTTCCATATCATTAGGACTCAATGCTTTCTTACTTATACCGCATGAGCCTTTTTGTGCAATATATAGGGATATACGATTATCATTTAATTCCACTGACGCATTTATTAATGGGTTTTTCATAAGATATATTACTATTTCTTGACTTACAGCTTGTTGCCTTTTATGGATAAGCTTTCTACCTTCATCTGTATAGTTGTTTATTTTTGAGTTAAACGCTTTGTAAGAGCGATGTTTAACTCCAGCGATAGGGTAGATAGGCTTTCCCATAATGGCGTATTCTTTGAAATTATAATCCCTATATCTAAGAAGATAATCCTTTGGTCTTTCGATTTTCTTCTTTTGATTCACTCTAGCTTTCTTGTTTGCTATTCTATGAAGGCGATTATACATGAACTTCAAAGTTTTATAGTGTATTTCAGCGAAATCAAGATTAACCCTAGTGGCTATGTCATAGTAATTATGATATCCCATTATTTGAGCATTCAATTTATTAACTTCTTTAGCATTAGGACTTTTGACAACTCTCGCTATACCCGTTTTATAATTAGTAAGAATTTTCTTCTTGGCTTTATCGCTTATATGTGATTTGACTACTAGGTTTGTTTTCTTAGCTCTCTTTTCTACCATTTTGAATTTAAACCCAAGAAATTCAGTATAATTCTTTCTTACATTGGTTATCTTGGATTTTTCATTACTAATGTCTAGATTTAGTCTTTCTTTCAACCACTTTTTGCTTGCTATAAACATCTTGATAGCAGTTTTATAGTCTTTGCAAAATATTTTAAAGTCATCAGCATATCTAACATATGCGATCTCTTTAAGTTTTGTTGTGGTTCTTAGAGACTTGTATTTATCGGAATTTATGACCGTATTGTTTCGTGTATCGATTTTTGTGTAATCCTTCCTTGTGGGAAAGTTTTGCCACTGTGAACTGATCCACTGGTCAAATTCGTTCATTACAATGTTAGAGAGTAGGGGAGAAAGTATTCCACCTTGAGGTGTACCTTTTGTTTGAACCCCAGTACCTTCTATTTCACTTTTAAGGATTTTAGAGATAATGGATATTACTTTCTTATCTCTAATGCCAATTGTCCAGAGTTGTTTTAATAGTTTAGAGTGATTAACATTATCAAAGAAGCTTTTGATGTCAATATCTACAACGTAGTGCATTTTCTGTAGATTCATAATAGACATTGCACGTACAATGGCATGTTTGGCATTCCTATTGGGTCTAAATCCATAACTAAAAGGGTGAAATTTCGCTTCACATATAGGTTCAAGTATTTGCTTAATACATTGTTGAATTATCCTATCTTCTAACGTTGGTATACCTAAAGGTCGATCTTTGCCATTGCTTTTTGGAATCATTACCCGTCTTACTGGTTGGGGTTGATAGTTTGCTAGTGAATTTTGTATAAGTTCAACAAATTCAATTATGTTTCTATCCGCTAATTCCTTTATTGTAGTGTCATTTGTTCCTTTGGTATTGCTGCCCTTATTTTTCTTGACATTACGATAGGCAAGTTTAATGTTTTCCTTTGAAACTATTAGATTGTAAAGGTTTTTAAAAATTCTACCTTTACTACTCTGTCTGTATAATTCGTCGAATATATCCTGAGTATTGTAATATTCATTGTTTCTAAGTTTTTGCTTTTTCTTAATGGTTTCATGATTTGTTATCGTCTTTTGTTTATTATCAAGTCGGTTACTCATGATCTATTTTCACCTCTCTTAGTCTTACTCGAACCTCGATTAAAACATTAGACAGGTGTTTGTATTCGGATTTTTCATATTCTAATAGTAAGTTTGACTAGTGGCTATTCCTAGTTTCCTTCTTTTTCGCGGGAAACATCATTGGTTCGTGCCACCGCTCTCACTGGATACCATTATGTTATAGCGTTTTGCTTTTCCATAATGTACGCTTCATTGACAGTCACATCTCCCCGCATCCAGCTTTCCCCGTTCCGTAATACCTATCCGTACATATACTTTTAGGCTTCCCTTTACACCTGCTTGCTTGAATTCGCCTGTAACGAATTAAGGTATTTCATAACAACTAATCTTACTTTACCTCACAAGCCCTACAACTTAGGTAGGTATGGCATTTCTACCATATCGATATTTAGATGCGTACATTCGGGATTTCGTCAGTCTAAACCTTTTGGGTTTACACATTCTCACCATGAGTATTTTGTGGACTCCCGGCATATAGGTAGCATTATCTGCCTCCAGACAACTTTCCTGTTCCTTAATTAAGGTCTTGGTAGGGCTACTCTCTGCCGACTTCACCGAGCTTCGTACATAGAGTGCGAATCACTGTGACTAGTAATTGCACGTCGGAGTATCAGAGGAAGCGTTTCAGGTCGTTACTCCATCATTCCACTTCTTGGTATTACAGTTCTCCATATTCAGTTATTTTAATAGAATATGTGCCTAACCTTGTATTCTTTCGGTTAAGAACGGGTCACACAGTTATTATCAACACAAGAAATAAGAATAGGGACTATTCTATAGTTATATGGAATTCTTTCATAATTGAGTTGGAACAATGTGTCTATTGTTTTAGTGTCTTCTACATAACCTCCAGTGAAAGTGGATATGTCTAGTTGATAAGCAGCACGATACCTTTTTGCTAAGACATCTGCTTTATTTTTACCTACATCTTTTGCTAAGCATAGTTGGTTATTTCTATTTTTTTCTTCATAAATATCTGGTTCAGCAATTATTAGCTTTGCCGATATCTCAAACATACTTAACATTTGGCACAATTGCTGAATAACAATTCCTCCAGTACCTCCTGCACCTATAACTAGAATCTGATAATATACTTCACTTTGATAAGAACGGCTTAAATCTATAGAAAGAGGTTGCATCTATTCAACCTCCACTACAGTAAGGTCATAGCCATTTACCTTTTGTTTAGATGTCAAAGTAAATTCAAATACTTTGCTACTATCAATAATAATATGTTCATTTAATTCTTTATTGAATGTACGAACTAACACATCAGGGAATAATCCATTAATATTACCAATAATGGCATATAAAATAGGAGCACGCTGGTTGTCATCGTCTATTTTTGACGGTGTGGTGCTTAAAATATGATGTGAATGTATTTCCATTACCTTTGAATATCTTCTCTCTATGAGCTTAAGAGCGGTCTCTTGTGCCTCTTCTGTAATAGTGACTAAATATCTGCTAACTCTTTGGGAAGGAATATCCATAAAAAATTCCTCGGTTTCATGATCAAAGTAAATATTAGCGAATACTTCAGTACCGTGATTATCTGAAAAGTGCTTAGCAATATGGATAAAATCTAATAAGATTTGAAATGGAATCTTCTTTTTTTGTTGTTTTAAAGAAGAGCCCTCGAAAGAGAACTCTTTATTATCCATGCTGCCATTTTTCTTTGCTTGCATAATAGGAATAACCACATCTTGTTTTTCTACATATACCAAGGTGGTATATTTAGGTACTAAGATTGGAAAGTCTTTTTCTAATTTCTTTCTAAGTTGTTCCTCACTAATAGGTTTATATTCAATTTCTCCATCCTCAGAAGTTTTTTTAGATGGAAGTCCTCTTTCAATTTCGTCCTTGGAAAAATAATTAGTAACTGGATATTCATTCATCCCAAAACGAATAATGGTTTTACTTGTTAATTTAAAGCTATCTTTCTTATTTGTTGAACTCTTTGTAGAACTATCATTAGTATCAGTCTTTAGCTTTGGTTTATTTTCCTTTATATCATTCATTTTATTAAGGTCCACTTTTTTAGTCTCCACTTCAATATCAAATAGTGAAAAGATATCATCCTGTTTTATTGTCATTTTGAATTCCTCCATATTGTATTTTTATTATAGATTCTCTAAAATTTGAATTTTCGAATGTGGTAATAAGATTTCATCATCAAATTGTTTATTTTCATATTTTTCAAATAATGCTGCCACACTTAAATTAGTAGTTGTTTTTGCTCCATAATCTTCTCCAAAAGGTGCCTGTAAAAATAATAAATGCAAACTGTTTAGTTGATAGATGTCATCTATTTCAGGAAAAGTATTTCCTCCCATGCAGACATGACCGCCTAAAGATACATGTGAAAAGGGGAAAAGAAATACTTCCGTATCTTTTGTCAAAAATTTGGAGCCTTTAACAGCAACAATGTTTTTCAATGTTACTTTTTTCTCCATTACTTCATATAAGAAGATTAGTCTTGGAAGTCCAACCTGTTTAAATAGAGTTTTTCCATACCGCATATCAAGTTGTTGTTTTGGTACCTCTATATATACTAGTTGATGCTTTGCTAATTCATTAATCCAAACATGTTTCACGCAATTTTTTGGAAGAATTGGAGTTTGAGAATCAATTATGTTATCCTCTATACTTTCTTGAAGAATACTAAAAAGATTAGGGAGGGTAATGTTATATAATCCCTCTACCATTCTTCCATTTAACTTAATCATTTGATCCAATGACTCTAAAGTATTATTGAAATCAGAAGTGATTTGTAACACTTCGACTTGTGCATTTAAGTGCTGTGGTTCATCACTAAGCCGAAAGATAATGTCCATTTTGCTGTTCCTCCAGTTTTTCGTAAATATTATTAGTCTCATCAGCCACCTCTATTAGAGCTGATAATAATTCATGATAAAATCCATCAAAAATGAACCCAATTATAATACCCAAAGACTCCTCTACAAATGCTTCACATTCTAAATCAATGTGATTCAAAGTTGACTTAACAAAGGCTATATACTCATCTTTTTGACTACTAGAACGTAGTATTTTTTCCACTTTAAAGCTATTCAACACTATATACCATTCTGCTTTTGGGTTAATTACACTCTCGATTTGTTTAGCAAGTGAGATTTCTTCTGGATCATCCGTATAAATTGTTGCGTGTTTTGTAACGAAACCCAAATCATTCATACCTCGCATTAAAAAATCGTATCCAGGATTAGACATAAAACCTACCTCTACTCGATAATTGCCGTATCCACTTACATCCACATTAGCGTCATGTAGAATCTTTAACATTAATAAGTTAGAAATTGAATATTCATAACTTGCCTTTGACTCTGCATCCATCAAAATTGATGTCATTTTTTTACACCTCTCTAAATAAAATCATCCTCATAACAATACATTTTTTTGCTTTCTTGACTCCAACGGACAAAAAATTCTTGGGTTTGCAAATAAGAGGACCACATATTATTTTTTATATTGTCATGGTCTTCTTCAGAAAAATCATCCATATAATCATCCGACGGTAAAAAATAAAATTCATTAAAGGCAAGAATTGCTTCATTTAAAGTAAACGAATTAAAATTAATACTATTTGTTTCAGATTGGCTAATTACTATATCCATAAAGTAGGCTATCCCAGCTTCCGATGAATTTGGTTTAACAATAGTATTTTTATTTTTAATTTCCTGTGAGAGTTTCCTCATATTTATTTTCATAAATCCTCCATAGAAAAAAGAAGAAAGGAGAGCCTTTCTTCTTCTTACATTTTGTTATTTATTTCTCACCGGAAGAATCAATTGTATTTCTTCATTAGAAGAATCACATGGTGTTAATAAAAATGGACGCAAAGAACCTTGGTATTTAAAGGTCACATACTCTGATTCCATTGCTTTTAATGTATCGATCATATAATTATTATTAAAGGCAATATCAAAATTATCTTCACCTTCTAAACTTTCATAATCGATTTCAATTTTTCCGCTTCCAGTTTGCGCTTGATATGTTGATAAAGTCGCAACTCCATTTACATGGAGTTTAACGATTCCTTTAGTCTCATTATCTGCTGCATTAGTCAAACCACTAATCATTTCAAAGCCTTCCAAAAATTCTTTTCTGCTTATTTTCATTTCAGCAAGATGCTCTTTTGGAATTAAGCGGCTTACATCTGGATAAGTTCCTTCTAATAGACGGCAATAAAAAGTGAGATTATTATTTTGTAAAATAAGCATTCGATCATTTTCACAAAACACTGTAACTTTCTCACTTAAATCAAATGATTTCAAACTTTCCATTATTGATTTTGCTGGGATAATAATCTTCTTGGATTCCTTATGAGATTCTGTGACGTCAATTACGCCTAAACGGTGAGAATCCGTACAGACAATGCGTAGCTTTTCTTCTGTTGTTTCGAAACAAATTCCTTGTAGAACTGGTCTAGCATCAGAACTTGAAGCTGCATACCCTGTTTTTTTGATAAATGAATTAAATTCGGTCCCTTTAATAGACAGAGTTGGCTCTATACCATCAAATCTAGGTAATTTAGGATATTCTTCTGCCTTAAAAACTGATAGTTTAAATTCACTCTTTTTTTTCTTTCCATGTTTTATTACTAATTGCGTATCAACTAACGAAATGCTTAATTCGGTTTTAACTTTCTTAGCAATTTCATATAACTGATAGGGAACAACTACCTTACCTTCTTTATTAATAAGTATTGACTCATCTTCGAATAAAACTGGTAATTCATAACGAATAGTAGTGTTTAAATCAGATCCAATAACGATTATCTTATCTGACTTAACTTCTAAATAAAAACCTTGTAGTATTGGATTTGTTGTTTTAGTTTTTACTAATTTCTCTACTTTTGAAAGCACCTCTAATAAACTCTCTTTATTAATAATAAATTCCATGTAAATTCCTCCTAAAAAAGGTTAAAAAAATAACACAAAAATATATTTGTGTTTGTTTACGCTGTTTGATGTTCAAACATATTATTTTTTATATCACCTTCAATAAATCCATTGATTTCTTTAATGTCGTCTCTGTTCAAACGTATTAAACAAGAATGAAGATTATCAATTTTCTCTTGTGGTTTTAAAATTCTCACATAATTTAATACATTTTCAATAGGTATTTTATAATGAATACTCATTTTAACTAAGTCACTTACGGGTTTTAAGGTATCGTAGAATTTAATTAACTCTTTGTCAGTAGCCTTTTCCTTAATATCTTTTATCTCAACACAATCAGATTTAGTATCAGAATTTATATGGTGAAATAACTCCATTGCTGCTCTTGGTTTAAGCTTGATTTTATTTATAAATTCTGTAATAGAAATAAAATAAGAATTCCTATTGAAATTGTTATTACCAGTCTTCTTATCAATTTCTCTTTTTTTATTGTTATTATCACTAGTACTATTTGTTTCTTTGTTTTTTTCTTGTTTTTGCTCATTAGGAGGTAAAGCCCAATCAGGTAAACGTGGTGGTTCAAAATATCCCACTACTTTATTTTTTTTATCATTCAAGTAGATAGAATTATTACTTTTAGTTTCTGAAACTTGAACATATATTGGCTCTAATTTGTATAAATAGCGCCCAATACCAAACTGTACAGCAGCTCTCTTCATCGCATTCGATAAACTACCCTTAAAGGCTTCGATATTTGAAGGTTCAGAACCATCCGATTTGGTAATCCATTGGCCATTAATATAACAACTAAGTTCACAAATTATTCCACCAGAAAATTCTACGTATGAGTTTTTCCAACCACCAATACCAAATACTTCATCTAGCCTATTCTGAATAGCTCTGTTATTTACATAGGCTACTACAAAAGCATAATCTCCGTTGTTACCTTTGTTACTTGTTTGAACTTTCCATTCTATATCATTTTGTGAGAATGGTTGTCTTAATTTGTTAATTACTTCTTCTGTAGATTGCATCGTCATTTTTCTCTCCCTTTCTTAGCTAATTATTTATAACTCTTTTACATCTATAAACATAAAAAAGCCTTTGGAGAGATAGGGAAAGAATAGCAAAATGCTATTCTTTAAATCTATCAACCCAAAGGCTGTATGTTTATTTATTCGACCGCTAATCCTTAAGGATTGCAAAAAAATTAAAAACTATAAAAAAGTTATATTTAAATTATACATTTTGTCTACAACTGTAACAACTATTTCTATATATTTTTTAAACACTATGTTATACTTTATTTATATTAATACTAAACGTTAAAGCGATAACCGCTAATATCCTCTTATAAAAGGGGACATTAGCGGTTTTTTTATTTTTTAGGAGAGAAGGGAAAAAATGCCGACTAGTTTAAAGCAAATTTGTCTGGAAGATGACGTTGAGAGACTAATAATTTTAAGGAAACGTTTAAGGTTAAATCAGTTTCAGTTCGCAAAAGAAATTGGCGTAAGTAGTAGCTATTTAAGAAAAGTAGAAAGTAGAAGAATTCCCATTCCAATTAATTTCCGAAAAAAAGTTGATGAATACTTAAAACAGGAGCAACTAATCTATGAAAAAGGTTCTAACCTCTATAAGTGATGAACAGATTATCGGAGCAATACAATCAAATGATGTAGAAATTGTATTATATGATCCAAACTTCGATAACCATGCAGAAGAAAACCAATTATTTAATTTGTTAATTATTACTTCGGATGAATTTCATAATCAGTTCCTTTCGACCCTTAAAGTAGATGATATCTATATTTTGGGTAACAGAAATGAAAATAAATCAAAAGGCAAAAACGAGTATTTCTTTGAGAATGAAGATACGCTCAGAAAGGCTCTATTCATTTGGCCTAGGAAAGCGAATACTAATCTGGATAAAGATAAAAGTGCTTCAGAGAATATAATCAATATGACGGTTCAAGTGAACCAGGAAACTTTACATACAATTAGAGGTGAGGGTAAAGAAAATAAAATAACAGACTCCATTGAATCCGTTGATTGTAATAACGCGCCACCGGTGAGTATTGACGATGATTTCCCATCAACGGAATACCCTATTAATATTAGTCATTTTAGTACAAACAAAATTGAAGCTATGAGAAAGCAATATGTATATAAAGGGAAACAGTACCCACATAACAAGACTATTGCAGTATGGTCTCCACTTCATCGTATGGGCGTATCGAGTTTTATCTTAAACTTTGCAATATACCTTCAAGAACAAAAAATACAAACTGCAGTCATAGAAGCAATGCAACCTCCAAAATTGTCCAGTGTTTTGTCCAGATATGAACCTATGCCTGTTAATTTCCGCTCTTTTATTGAAGTATTTCATTTAGAAGAACATGAACTCATGGAATTAGATTATCATAAAACAAATTGGCAATATAAAGGTGTATTATGGCTGCCTATTGGAGAAAAAGATTATATTTATAATTGGAATGAGGACTTTTTAGAAGTGTATTTTCAATTTTTTCGATATCATGATGTAATTTTAACAGATTTGCCAAGTGGGAAGATGACAGAAGAAACAGAAAAAGTACTTCAAAATATAGATGAACTTTGGGTAATGGTAGACAATTCAATTGTAGATATTTTAATGTGGAAAAAATATATTCACCAATTAAGAGAAGAACACGGGATATCAATGAGGTTAATCTATAACCGTAGTTTTCCATTTAGTAAGATTAACTCATTGGTGACAAGTCTTGAACTCCCGTTGATGGGGACTATTCCTGATCTAACAGAAGAATATATTCGATTACAATATAAAAAGAAGCCTCTTATCTCATTTGATGAAGTAAGGGAAAAAGTAAAAGAGAATTATGAACATCTTATTAAGGCTGGATTTCAATTGGATTCCATTTCAAATTCCAAAAAATTCCCTCTCAAAACTCTTATCAAAAAACTTTTCTAATGAAGAGGTTGAATAGATCTTAAATAAAGTGCTATGATAAATACATAAATTGTATATATTTTAGTATTTTGTTGCTTTCTTTTTGATAAGCGGTTTAATAATTAATATTAGCGGACTTTGGTTCGTAGTTTTGAGGAGTATTTCTGTCCTTTAACTACATACCAAAGTCTTTTTTTTTGGAGGTGAAGGAGATGAAATTACAAGAAGTAAAAAAAGTACTATTTAGTCGAAAAGGAAGAATAATTATTAGCATTCATACTATGCAGCGATTAGAGCAAAGAGGTTATACCAAAGGAGATATAGTAACCGCAATATTAAATGGAGAAATAGTCGAAAGGCAATCCATTTCAAAAGTTGCAGTACTTGGAAGAGATACTGACGATAATCCAGTGGTTGTAGTAATTGCAAAAGTTTCAAATCAACAGTTTAAGATTGTTACAACCATGCCACCAATTGATAGAAGTAGATTTAGATATTGTATTTAATAAGAGCGAAAGAGGAGGCTAATTATGAATTCATTATATAGAAAAACTAAAGTTAAAGGTTTTTATGAATATTATCGTACTCCTTGTCCAATTTGTGGTAAAACAGGAGCATGCATGACCAATGAAGATAATAGCAAAGTAGTATGCATTCGAGTTGAAAGCGATATTCAGTTTTCAAAAAACTCTGCGTTAATTAGTTACTTGCATGTATTAAAAGAAGATAATAGAAATAAAGTGAATGTAAAGGAAATGGCTGAAGAAGTAAAAGGATTTCCTAAAAAGGACAGTATCACATTAGATACCATCTATCATACGCTTTTGGATAATCTAGTTTTAGATGATTTTCATTATAATCATTTAACTTCGAATGAACGGAAATTGAGTGATGAACAAATTACTATCAGAAATTATAAATCATTCCCTGATAAGCCTTGGACTATTGTTAAAGCCATTAGCAATGATATAGGGATAAATGATTTTCAAGGAATACCAGGATTCTATTTTCAAAATGGTTATTGGAGTATAGCTGGAATGAAAGGAATTCTTATTCCTTACAGAAACCAATATAATCAAATCGAAGGTTTTCAATATAGAATTGATAACCCACCGAATATAGTGGAAGTTAAACTTAATGGGAAAGAATTTCAAGCTAAAGTAATCAAGCAGCCAAATGTTGTAGAAGTAAAATATAAGGGGAATATAATTTTTCAAGGTAAAGTTCCTTTACAAAAGGATTGGAGTACTATTACAGACAATAATGAGATATTGGGATGGATTAGAGTTAAAAAAGGGAATAGATATTACTGGTTAAGTTCTGCCAATAAACCTAATGGGACAGGTTCTGGAAACCCAGCACCTATTCACGTATCAATTCCTAGTAAAAAGTTAAAAAATTGGGTTCCTGGTACTCTTTATAAAGCTAAAACTGTATGGCTTGGTGAAGGAGCTTTAAAAGGAGATATAGCAGTTGATCTAATGGCAAATCTATATGATTCATTAGAGATAGATCAACTTGGAGATACTTTCATTAATCTTCCTGGTGCAGGAGCATGGAGGTTAGCAATCCCAGTACTAAAAGAGATGGGGGTACAGACCGTAAATATATGTTTCGATGCAGATGCTATTGAAAATGTCTATGTAAAAAAACACTTATTAGAATGTGCAAAAGAATTAAAAAAACAAAACTTCCATGCAAATTTAATTGTCTGGAAAGAATCGGATGGTAAGGGTATTGATGATTTAATGCTGAAAGATAAAATCCCTAACATTAAAAGGATCTATTAATGTGATAACTCATAATTCCCCGAAATATTTTCGGAATTGATCGTAAATAGAGTTGTATGAATGTTATAAAATGTTGATGTATTAAGATTTAAAGTAAATTCTGTGAAATGTTTTTTCCGAGTAAGTTGGAAAAAATATAGATTATAAAGGAATTTTAATATATATGATTCCAAAAAACAATGAATAATAATAATTAAGTAATTTTTCTTAATTATTCGGAATGAGGCTTGGACAAAAGGTCTCTATAATTGAAAAAAGGTGAAGTCGCATCGGTGACTTCACCTTTTTTCAATTATTTTAGAGATATGTAGGCATGGTTTCACCCCCCTGCCGCATATTCTCGTATATTTACGACAATTATTAATGCGAGGCCAATTTCGTTTTCGACTTTAGATTTCCCACAAACAGAAAATAGGTGAAACCTAAATTAGACTTTAAGAATCCAAAAAATGTCTCCACATCAATCTTACGTTGACAGTAAATTTTAGCGGTTCTTCTTCCGAAAGCTTCGTTTTTATGTATTCTTTTTGTTTTTCCCATTTCTTATTGACCATGAGCTTGAGATTCGTACCTTCTTTCTCTTTGGTACATAAAGAACGAAGTGGGCAAGGGTACAGTCTTCCCATTCATAAATTTTGAATTGAAGTTTGAATCCTAATCTATCCTTACGGGTTGAATGCTATTGGTACGTAAGCTCTTTCCCATTCGGACAAAGGAACGTTGAACTGCCCCCTGTCAAGTAGACAGTGGAAATAATAAAAAAGATCTAAGCGGCTTTAACTCTATATTCCATAGGGCTAAGGCCGTTTAATCGTTTTTGATATCTATTGTTATTATAAAATTGGATATAGTCATCTATCGCAAGAGAAAGTTCCTCAAAGGTCTTATATTTGTGTAAATAATACTTTTCGCATTTCAGTGTCCCCCAAAAAGACTCCATTGGACCATTATCAATACACTTTCCAACTCGTGACATACTGTGTGTTATCTCTGCCTCGTCTACTTTAAGCTTAAAACCTTTTGAAGTATACTGATACCCTCGATCACTATGGATCATTGGATGTTCTTCCTCCAATAAAAGTACGGTTGCTTGATCAAGCGTTTGGAATACAAGTTCATTATTATTCGAATGTCCTAAAACATAGCTAACAATGGATCCATCATAAAGATCCCGAATGGCACTTAAATATGCCTTCTTTGATGAACCATACTTAAATTCTGTCACATCCGTCACCCACTTTTCATTTGGTTTTGTTGCGGTAAATTCCCGATTTAAGATATTCTCTGCCACTTGTTGGGGAACGGAGCGTTTATAACGTTTTTTCTTGATACGAATGACCGAGCGTAAGCCAACCACTTTCATTAGTCGATAAATTCTTTTATGATTCAATCTTTCTTTAAACTGTCTATTCATGTGAAGGGTCATTTGGCGGTAACCGAAGATGCCCTCCACTTTTTCATGGAGAATTTTCATCTCTTTCATGATTTTCTCATTCAATAGCTCTTGAGAAGAAGGAACGCGATGAAGCCACTTATAATAGGCGGATCGTGCAATTCCCGCTATTTCACTCAGTAAACGAATGCTTATATTCTCTTCCTGATGGATCTCTTGAATAGCGATATACTTATCCTCCGATTGGATTTGACTTATTTTTGCCTCCTTTCGATCTCCTCTAACTTTTTTAAAAATAAGTTTTCTGCACGTAATCGCTCATTTTCTCTTTCTAACTTTTTCATTTGAAGAGTCATTTTCTCCTCTGGAGTTAGCTCGGATTCCTCTTTCGTAGAACCACGCCTATCTTTCAATGCATCTACTCCGCCATCTTCATACTTCTTAACCCATTGATAGATTTGTTGATAAGAAACCTGATGAGTATTAGCTGCTTCTTGATAGTCTTTTTTGTTTCCTAAACAATCTAGCACAATTTGTATTCGTTCTTCCCAAGTCGTTTTTCTTCCCTTAGTCATAGAGCTCGTCCTTCTTTGTGACGTATCTTTTATTTCACTATGACTATTATACTTCTTAATCCACCCTCTAAGGACAGATGGATCTGATATTTCATACATTCTCGTAATTTCACGAATCGAGTAATTTCCAGAGGTATAATCTTGAATAGCGGATAACTTTAGTTCTTTAGAATACTTTTTCCAGGAAGAAGTCTCTTTTAGTCCTTCTAAACCGAATGTATCAAATTTATATTTCCATTCCAAAACGGTAGAAAAGTGCACCTTATAAATCGATGAAACTTGGAGTGACGAATTTACTTCCCCTAAAGCTTTCACTATTTGATATTTCTCTTCTACAGAATAAGATTTTCTAGGCATAAAAATACTCCCCTACAAGTAACCAGATTTTTATTTTTTAATCTGTCTACCTAAAGGGGAGCATATCACGTTTCTCTTCCTTCATCATATACCCAAAGAGTCTGCTTTGAACTTTTTCTTTTGTTCGTTTAAGTAATGATTATAGGTGATGAGGGAAGTACTTTCCCTGTTGGTTAAAATATCATCGTAATTTTGTTCACTTCCATAACCAACATCTGCGAATAAATATTTAGGTTAAAAAAACTTTTATTCAATCTAATCTAGGAATGGGATAAGTGTTTTCGTATCCGTTGGGTTAGGGAAAACTCCCTAAACTAGTGCAAATTGACCCTCTGTCGCTATTTGAACATTATATCCGGCTTTTAGTTGTCCATTTTTCATTCGCATAAAGGTTGTTTCTTGATCCGTTTTTGAATAACTATTGCGTGCATCGATAATCTAAAATCCTTTTCATACTTCTGTTTACCCGTAATCCACATATATATTTGTTTACCATTTGTTTCGGTGATTTTCTTTCACTCCGAAGTTGTTTCGCTCGTTAACATCGTTCGAGTTGTCAACCTTTTGCGTATACTCATCAACTACTTCCTCTAAATTTTCAACGATTTGTGTTAATTCCTCCATGGATAGCTGCTCTTCATTTTCTCTTTTTATTTCAGGGATAATTTGATTTTCAAGTAGTTCCTTGTATAAATGGTTAGACTTTCCTACCACGTTTTCATGATATTTTTTCTACGGCTTTCTTCCATATAAATGTGAATTTATTATCGTTTGCTTCCACTTTTGTTCCATCGATTTTTTAAACTTATAAGTAAAATAACTTTATTGTGGATGATTTAAGGCTGGCAATCCAGTTTCCGTAGCTTTCATTAATCCATAAACAGTTGACCAGCCAGTTTTCCTGGTTGTTGGCACTAAATCGAAACGATTAACATTTTAATAGGTATCGTTTAGCCCCATTTGCGTTGTAAAACCATTCGATACTACTATTTGCCCCATTGATCAGTGCAGCGGGATTTAAAATGTCGTTCTCCATCATAAAGCTGTGATTAAATTAGGTAATTTTAATAATCCTTTTTCGCATCTGTTGTAATATTATCTTTTGCAGATAAGCTTTATTAATTCAGCTGTAATAGTTCTAAGTTTACGTGTAGAGTGCCAAGCTCCTATAAGTAGGATACTATCCCTAATATTTTCTGACCGAATCAAAACAGTAAGAATTAGTGGGAATTATCTATAACATTCCTCTTTATCTATGCTTCAACCAAGAATTCAACAAAATTATATTAAAAAGAAATCTTCTCATATCACTTTACATTTCCAATTCTTTAGATAAAAAAAGGAGAGAGAGAAAGAAAAAAGGGAGCAATAGACTGTTTTAAAAATATTCTTCCTTGTATCTTTAAAAAAAATGAGAAAGAGGAGAAAACATGTGATTGCGTCTACTATTAGTAAACAGGAACGAACAAAATATATAAAAAATATTGAAAAACATCTAAAAGCTTATCAAAGCTATCTAGTTGCAATTAAAAACCTTGAAAGCCAATTAACAATGGTAAGTCCAACCTCAACATCCAATTATTTTAAAGATATCCCTTCTAAACATATACTACATTCAGATTTGAATTTAATGAAAACACTAACTAATACCATAGAACAGGCGTTACAGGGATTATCAGATATTGAGAGACGTTTTGTAGAATGTAGATATTTTAAGAAATGGTCCGTTGATAAATGTGCATTAGAAATAGGTTACAGTGATAAAGCAATATTTCCTATTCGTAATCAAATAATGGATAAATTATTAATTAGATTTGGAGGTATTATTTATATTAATTAATGAACTAAATTCAGCAAGGAAACTGCAAGCGATAGATTGCTTGTGGTTTTTACTTTGCTTTAAGAAATGCACTATAGGTGAGACTCTGTAAAGTAAGAGAAGTATCTTTACAGCAGAAAACTGTTTCCTATAACTCTCTCTCATTGTATTAGTTATACTTTTCTACAAAACTTAATTTTAAACTTTTTAATACCGATAAAAGTAAATTGAAACTCTTCTATTCATCGTGCTTCAATTTACTAGATCAGTCATGGTGTTTATTGCAAAATAAAAGTGCAGAGCTTTGCAAAGGTTAAATTGCAGGGTCCTGCACTTTATTTTATAAGTGCATAAAAAAAGACTTGCCAGTCACCCCAAGTCCCTCTACTGTAATGGTGTCGAATCATTTACAGAGTGGAGGAATATGAAAGGATGCTAGCAATGTCTGATATTCATTGTATCAAAAACTTGAGAAACAACAAGGGTTTATCTATATCTAAGATCCAAAAAACACCTGGTATTAACTGGAGAACAGCTAAGAAGTATGGGGATGGTGAACAATTGCCAATCTAAAATAAAGCATAAGAAAGGAATGATGACTGAAGGTAACTAGGCGAGATGGTTTCCGATTGGCTCTTTGAGGACAGTAAGTTAAAGAAAAAGTCACGTCGTATGAAGAAAGCAATTTTTGAAGAACTTCAAAGTCATGGATTTCAAGGTTCATAACAGAACTGTTTGTTATTTTGTATCTGATTGGGAAAATAGCCATAATGATCACCAAGATAAAGGCCATGATCGTTTAGAACACCAAGAGTGTTTTCTTCAAGGGCTTAAATTGCTGTTTCACCAAGCAAAAGGTATTCCTAGGAAAATAAGAATTGATAATTTAACGCTTGCCGTAAGAAAGTAAGGTCAAAGTTTGAAGAAGTGAAATTGACCGATGCATTCATTCAATTTCAAAATCATTATGGATTTGAAGTCCAAGTTAGTAATCCGCGTAGTGGACACAAGAAAGGAAACGTAGAAAATAAAGTTGGTTATGTTAGATATAATTTCTTCCCTACCTCTCCAGTTATTTATGAGGAGTTGACCGAAACACTTCGTGTTAAGTTTGAAAAAGATAGACAAAGGCTTCACTACGAAAAGGAAGTAATGATTGAAGATCTTTGGAATGAGGAAATGAAACATTTACTAGCATTGCCAGTAGAAGATTATCTTATCTTCAAAGAGATTGAAGCTAAGGTAAATAAATTTAATGAGTCCAAGTTAGATAATGTGTTAATCCATATTCCAAAGGCTTCAAATTACTCTAGTATATATTTTATTTTGTCTTGGGATAAATTCAAAGCTGTTTCTCCTGATGGTGAAATTCTATTAGAAGATTTTAGACCGTACATGAATAAAAAATGGGCTATTCCTTGGTTATCTGTTTTTAAAGATTGGATTAGAAAACCAAGAGTTGTCCCTTATTCAAGATATCAAAACTACTTACCAGGAAGAATTAACGATTATTTAATGGTTGATGATTTAATCGTTCGAAAAGCTCGCTTAACAGAGTTAGTAAGTTTACTAGTTACTCATGATATGAAAAGAATAAATGAAGAATTTTATGATTTGATATCTGGTTAGAATGAAAATCCCTTTGGGATTGATTGGTCGCTTTACGATTCCTTAGCACCCTCAAATGGGAGGGATGATTCATGAGTGATCCAATCCGTAGTATGTGTAAATCTTTAAGACTTGCTTATGTAGCTGAGATCTATAAAACAATACCTTTTGAATCACCATCTCAATTTTTGGAGGCTATATTTAATGAGGAATTTAGTTTACGGGAAAAAGCTAAAGTACAGCGACTAATTAAAAAATGCCAAATTTCTTGATTCTAAAAGTCTAAGTAGTTATGAGTGGAATGAGAGGATTAGATTTCCTGCACAAATAGATAAAGAAGCTCTTATGAGCCTTGATTTCATTAAGCAGCAACAGAATGTGGTTTTAATAGGCTCTCCTGTACAGGTAAAACTCACAATAGAAATAAATATTTTTGAAACTTTTAGCTTACTTAATGAATACTTTTAAAACTTTCCCCTGAGTTATTATATATATATAGTCCTCATGAAGATTAAATACGTAAATAAGGAGATGATTAATTAGAATAATAGAATTGTATTTCCTAATCATTATTAAAGTTTTCTAAGATTTATTACTGTTTCCTTTAAAAGGACAGAAAGTAGAAATGTATAACTTGAATTTTTTTAAAAGTTTTTCAGAGAGTTGTTATTAGAAAGGATTTACATCTTTTATAAAAAAGTACATTAAAACAAACTTAATAGGATTCTAAGTCCTAATATTAGGAGGAAAATTAGTATGGCACTCACAACAATCAAAATTTTTATTAATAGATCAGGAAAATCTATTCCAATTTACCAAGAGGCATTTGTTAAATCAAAACAGATTGGAACAATTATGCCCAATGAATTATATGTAGAGACTGGACAAACTGGAGGTGGCTCTAGACCTATCTCTTTATATACCCCAAATGGTTGGAAAAATGGTTATACTGATGAGGAATATGTTATGCCTTCCAATTCAATGGTGAAAGCTTACGCTTCATCATACGCATATGGAAAGATTTCTCAAGGGTATAAATTTAAAGTTTTACATCGCCAATCTCGCATTTTCTCAGGAGAAAACGTAGTTGCAGCCGTACAACCAGGAGGTTACATTGTAACAGATGGAGAGTCTAGTGGTGGAGAAAAAAAATTCTACAGATTAAGTATTAAGGGATATATTCATGCAAATTCTTCGAAGTTTGTACCAGTAACAAATGGTTGGTGCGATACAGACCTTGAAATTGGTAAAACAATGTACAACACTGTTACTATTGATGGTCTATGGGTATAATGTATTTAAATTTTTACCGAAAATACAATTTTTAATATAAACTATTTGTAATAATTGTTAATTACTGTGGCATGGGTTCGACATTAAACTGGACTCATGCCTTTTCATTATGTCTTTTTATATAGTTGAGATAATTTCATAATTCCAGCTTTTAAAGAAACACAGACTTACAGAATTTTATCTCCTGTAAAATTTTTTAGCTGCTTTTTTCTTACTTAACTGACGTTAATTCTATCTCCCGCCTAGCTTGGAAGCATTGTAACCAAGCGTCACGAGATCAAAATGGACATTCGCTCTTTTCCCAGTACGATAACCAACATTATTGAGCTGGAAATAACCTTTAAGATAGGTATTTCTACTCTACCGCTGTACGTCGTTTAAAGATGGTTTTCCAAGTTTTTACCCACGAGCTGGTGCGGTGTATCTTCTAAGATTGGTTGTAATTTTTACTTTATATACTCTCGGACACATGTAGGGGCGAAGTGCTTATCAAATCCAATAGGTTCGGGTTCATCATTCCGCTTATTATAAGCAATCACAGATTGCTGCCCCATTCGATTAATTTGGGTATAAATCGCTTCAAAATCATAGCCTGCATCCATTATTTGATAACGTATGGAAGGAAACTAAACGTGTTCGTGAAGTCCTTTTAATAAAGGGATTGTAGCTTTTCCATCATTTAAATTAGCGGAGGATAGAAGAGAGTGAAAGATATACTGGCTCCTTTTCCCTACAGCTAAATAAGCTTTATAGCCATACCAAAAAACATTTTCTTCTATTTTATTGTCATAAAGTGGAAGGTTGTCTTCCTGTTCCGCTTTTAGCTGTTCTTCCTTTGGAGGTGCTGCATCTTTGGCTAGTACATGAGTGGCATCAATGGAAACCGTGTCATCCTCCACAAAGCCTTCTGAAATGGCTTGATGGCGCAGTATTCCTTGCACAATTTCAGAACATCGGAATTCACAAAGAATAATAAATCATTTTAGAATAAGCTACTTCAGAGGGGATAGAGTCTGAAACTAAAAACCCACAGTCGAGACATGTCATGTTGAAACTGTTTCACTCAACCAGCCTTACAAAACGCGATTTTTTCGTTACCACAGAGAAGATCGGTTCCATGTCAATGGTAGAAAAAACAGTTTCAAACCGTTGGGTAGGTTCTAAATGATATAATTCTTGTAGATCAAATAGGATTCCTTATCGTATGATAGTCATAGGAAGTCTTTCTCCAGTCTTATTAGTTTGTGTGGTGCTTACTAAATTCGACATTTTGGGGAGGTACTCCTTTTTTTGTGTATCTGAGACCTTGAGGCTCTAAGTGTTAAATTTATGAAATTGATTCAGTTAATTAAAAAATTCATTTGTTTAAACAGGAAGGTAATTAAATTATTTAAAAGGGGAACTATTATTGGATTTTTCAGGATGGTTTGTAATTATTTTTCTCAATTAAAAAGTATAATGATATCAGACAAAGAAGAAAAAAGGTGTCTAATTTAATTTGTGTTTTATTTTTGAAGAAAATGAAACATTTTCTTATTTTGAGCCGTCAATAGATAAACCAACCGGAAGGAGGTGCTTTATTGCATCATGATATTAAGCAAAGAGGAATTCCATTCCAAGCAACGCGAAGATATATTAAGAGAACTTATTGATCTCTATGCAGAAAGTATTAAAATGTTAGCATTTACATATGTGCAAAACTGGTCAACTGCAGAGGATATTACACAAGATGTTTTTATAAAGTGTTATGAAAAAATGGAAGATTTCAGAGGGGATAGTACATATAAAACATGGCTTTATAAGATTACTAGAAATAAATGTATAGATTATTTGAAAAGTAAATGGTATCGATCGTTTATCCCTACAGATTTTATGAGAGAAAAGTTTGAAAAAACGGAAGAACTTTCTATGGAAGAACAAGTAATAAGTAAGTTTGAAGACATAGAATTATCAAAAAAGGTATTAGCTCTGCCGACTAAGTATCGAGAAATCATTATAATGTTTTATTATGAAGAGTTAAAAATGAAAGAAATACAAACTTTAACAAATTTGAATGTTGATACTATTAAAACTAGGTTAAGACGAGGAAAACAATTGCTTCAAAAAAATGTAGAAAGGGGTAATGGGAATGCGTGAAGATTTGAAGTTTTTAAGAAAGAGTTTGAATAGTACTGTTCTAAAGCATGGGAAAATGAGTATTGCTGAAAAGGATAAACTGTATCAAACTGTTATTAATCATAAAGGCTCAAACAAACATTTTTCTTTTGCACCTGTATTATCAATTGCTGCTATTGCTTGTTTTACTCTATTAATTGGTAGTTTTGTATATAAGCAAATAGAAAATACAGAAAATCAGCAAAATGAACTGGGTTTGATTAACAATCAAGAGGAATATGAAGGCAAAACAACTAGTAAAGATGAAGAACAAAACAGTATAACTTCTTCGAATTTAGCAAGTTTTTTATATGAACTTAACCTTAAGCTAGGTGATGCGTCTAGTAATTATCCGGTTGGAGAGGATACTGCAATGGAAGTGGGAGAATTTGCTGAATATATTTCAGCTGAATTTACATCAAAACTGAAAGAGGAAAAGATTTCAGATAAATTGATGGAAATAGGTTCACTAGGTAAAAATCTACAACAAAAGGAAGATAATGATGAAAAAAGATTGGACAATATTTTTGAACTAGAAAGAGTAGTTAACCAATTGATAGTGATTGCAGAATCTAATGGAATTATAGATGAAAGAAATAATATTATAGAAAAGTCTGAATATAACAACTTAGATAGTTGGTTAAATAGTTTAAAAAAAGATATTCATACAGATTCATATGAACCATTTCGTGAACGTGAAGATTACGAAATGGATTTAGGTCGGTATACTAAAGCATATGCTAAGCATTTTGCAGCGTTAGATGAAAGAGCTTCTGTCAAAGAACAGTTAGAGAAAATCGCAGAAATATCTAATCAAATTGAGAAAGAAAAAGAAAA
The DNA here is from genome assembly GCF_052064465.1 of Niallia sp. HCP3S3_B10. Classification (NCBI taxonomy): domain Bacteria; kingdom Bacillati; phylum Bacillota; class Bacilli; order Caryophanales; family Bacillaceae; genus Niallia; species Niallia sp. HCP3S3_B10. Next base: position 82,197 of record NZ_JBQHVO010000009.1, read on the forward strand.
TGAAAAGAGAACAATATTACTGAATAAACTGGATGTTATGGTTGATCAACTGTTAGTAGATAAATAATACAAGAAATTATAGGGGGAATATGTAATATAAGTGAAAAGAATATGGATGAGATACTATAAGTTCAATAGTGATATCCAAAGAATCTTCAGAAAAAATGATTGTTGACGTAAATAAAAAAATCCTGAAGAATGGGACGAAGTTTTTGATAATATCAAAAAAAACTTAATGCCTTTCCAACCGAGATAGAAGGAAGTAGAAAAGAGTTTTTAGAAAGATTAGATGACATCCAAAGAGAACTTGATTCCTTACCAGATAAAAAGTATGACATTGCATTAAATAAAATTTATGATTTACTAAAAAAAGAGTAACCTCACCTCTTGAGACAATGAAGGATATAAAACGGAACAAATTAAATTGATTGAACAGAAAGAAGTAAAGGCAGAGAATGAGAGAAAAAAATATACTGAAAAAACGCATGAATGGTTTGCTTATTATATATCGGTTTATGGGTCAACCAAAGAAAGATGGTATGAATTTGTTACAGAGTATATGACAGATTAAAAGCTAAAATGTTCAACTATTTTAGCTTTTCGTTAATCTCTAGGAGAGGTAAGGGGTAACTAGCTCACACCTATTAATTTAGAGAGCAGATTAGTTATTATTTAGATAACCTTTTAAAAATGATAGAAAAAATAGGTAAAGTTGCTTACAAGGGTAGCACTTTAGTAGGGATATGGAGATACTGTTGAGTATAAGGTTGTTTGGTAACTGGAAATTTTAGTAGTAAAGAACGTTAGATTTAGATGGACAAGAAGATATAACTTTTCTTCCAAGATATTAAGGGAAATAGTATGTCATATATAGATTAAAATTGATAATAATATTTTTTATTTAAATAGACTTTAATGGACTAAATTGCATCTTTTATTTTTCCATTTCATTTAAAGAAGACTCTCGTGCATCTATCCATTCATGGATAGATGCACGAGAGTCTTTACATTTTGGCAGGCGGCTTTCATTAATACTTGTTCAGCTACCTTTTGTATACCGCGTAACCAGCAGTAGCGAAGCCCATGCAGTTCTATTAAATCTGCGAAGTTTCCTTTTCTGAATTTATAAAGTGTTTTTCCGGCTTTGGATAGAGTGACAACTAATATAGTAGTAAAAATAGAGATCTCTTAAAAAGCTCTAAATAGTAATTATTTTATTTTAATAAGACACCCAATTTAAATTATTTTTAATTGGGTGTCTTTTTCTAGTGCGCCCGGCATGCACAAAACCTATAGGGTGCAAGTCCCGAACCCCGAAGACAGAAGTAGAGGTTAGCCAAGAGCTGAAGAGTCTGCAAGTTCGTTACGAAACTTTGCAGTGTTCATCTTAATTAAAGTAAAGTACGTATGGTGGTGGTGTGCTGTGAAAGGCACATCAGAGATGAGGGAAGGCCCCTCGATGGAGATTGATTCAGGTAAATCCATCAAACAAACCTAAGCTGCTGTAATAAAGAGTTACGGTAGTAAGCGTCTAGGGAAAAGGTTGTAGTAAAACAATTATGTAGGATATACAAAGATGAACGAAAGTGAACCGCTGAAGAAGTATCGATAACGTAAAACTTTGCCAAAACCTATCGTTCACCGCTAGATAGGGACAAGAGGAGAAGATAACCTGGAAAGCTGACTACTTGGCAAACGGTATTAAGGCGGCATGAGTGCATGTCAGGCTTTGGTGTGAAACACAGGAACCTGCATTAAAGAATTTGAGGATGACCTCAAAGGAAACCTCTACAAATCGATGATAAGCGAAAAGACCAAGCCACAGAAAGGTGAGGTAGAAATAGCAATGCGAAATGTAGGGGCGGAGGTGCTCGTAGTAGTAACGAAGTTACTGTAATGGTAACGGAGCGAAGGGGCACCATCATTCAACTCGAATACTTAGAACAACTGTGGAGAAAACAGGAGGATTTGATGAAGGAGAGTAAGTCATATAAGATTTCTAAACATATTGTGATGTCCGCTTTCAAAAGAGTTAAAGCGAACAGAGGAAGCTCGGGAATTGATGGACAGGACATAATATGGAACAGAATGAGTTCTGGAAGCTATTTTCCACCTCCGGTAAAGCTTGTTGAAATACCTAAGAAAACCGGTGGAATATGGGGACTAGGAATTCCTACTGTTGGAGACAGAGTAGCACAGATGGTAGTCAAGATGTATTTTGAACCTGAAGTAGAGTCTATATTTCATGAAAACTCCTATGGTTATAGATCAAATAAATCTGCACTGGATGCAATTGGACAAGCAAGGATAATGTGTTGGAAATATGATTATGTCATTGAATTCGATATTAAAGGATTGTTCGACAATATTGACCACGAACTACTAATGAGAGCTGTTAAAAAGCACACAAGAGAGCCGTGGATTATGATGTATATTGAAAGATGACTCAAAACACCATTTATCAACTCGGAAAGTTACAAGATATACCGAAATAGCGGAACATCGCAAGGTGGCGTGATTAGTCCTGTTCTTGCGAACTTATTTATGCACTATGCGTTTGATACTTGGATGGCACGAACAAATCCTGATTCACCATTTGAACGATATTCTGATGATGTCATAATTCACTGTAAAACGGAATCTGAAGCCTATGCAATATTAGGCAAGCTGAATCAGAGAATGAAAGAGTGTAAGCTTGAACTACATCCAAAGAAAACCAAGATCATCTATTGTAAAGATAAGGATAGGACGAAGGAATACCCTATTACGGAGTTTGACTTCTTGGGATACACTTTCCGAAGAATTTTCATTAAAGACAGCTTAGGAAGACTTCAATTCAATTTTCTACCATCAGTAAGTAAGAAGTCTACTAAAGGTTTTCGAGACAAAATAAAAGCGATGAGGATTCATAGATTCACTGGAAGTAAAATTGAAATTATAGCTGAGGTTATTAATCCAACCGTTAGAGGCTGGTTGAATTATTTCACAAGATATAATCCATCAGCAGTGAAATATTCCATTGATTGCGTAAATCGAAGATTAGTAAAGTGGGCAATGAGCAAATACAAGAGGTTTAGAGGTCATCGGAAGCGTGCTGAAGCATGGCTCAAAGAACTCGCAAGAAAAGAGCCCAAAATGTTTTCACATTGGGCTCTTGGAATGATTCCTTAATGACTGAATGATATAAAAGCCGTTGAATCGAGAGGTTCACGTACGGTTCTGTGAGAGCCCTTGGGTGAAACTCCCATTGGCTACTTGACTGAGAGGTCGGGAGTTAATGACTCCCTCCTACTCGATTTTCTATTTAAACAAGCATTTACTTTATTTAAAGATGATTAAGAATCTAAAAGAAGAAAATATCAAGGGAAGAATTAAGTATCTAGAGAGATAAAATACTACATTAAAAATTAGGAATTTAATAACACTGTTCCTATGTAAATATTTAGGTAAGAATCTACGTTTGCTTTAATAAGATAGTCCTTAACTAAGTATTAATATTATATTAATACTATCAAAGCTTCTAAGTATTCGAGCATTTATAGGAGAAATTGACCATATTAATAGTTTTTCTGTTGTGTATCAATCAAATTCTTTGTCCTGGCAATCCATACGTTATTATACTTTTATAACTAATTACTGATTAATATAAATATAATTCTTATGAAGATTAGAATAAAAAGGGAGTTGTCAGTAAATAGATTAGCCCAAAAAACTATTCTTAGAAAGAGTGGTTATAATTAATTTATGGCTATAACTATAACATTCCTATGTGATAATAATCCAACTGTGAGAGTAGTAACAATAAGGGTTAATGGTGCAATTAGAGAAACAACTCATTTGCCACAATGCGAAATATATTATGAAAGAGCTATTCAAGGTTTTGGAAAATTTGTTACACCAAGAAAGAGACTGCCCAATTAGGCGGTCCCTCAGACTGTATTATTTACAGTCAGTAAGCTTGATTTAAGTTCATTTATTTTCTTATAATTTACTATCTTTTTTTTCGGTCTTTATTTTGTCTTTATCAGCTTGATGTGATTGTGCATGCTTAATAAATTCTTGTAATGTGTCTTTTATGATAGTAGGAATTTTAATTCCTATTGCTGTTAAATTTTCTATAATAGATAGTCCTTCATTACCAATAGCTAACCAAGTCATCATTGTTACAAATACAGGTTCAGCATTAACAAGAATATCTAAAAGATAAGCAAAAAATATTGATAATAAAATTGCACCTTTTTTTATGATCCCTAAACCCATAATTGAAGATTTTAGTTTTTTCCTTTGAATTCCCTTCATAATTCCACTTGAAATATCAAGAGCCATCATAGCTAATAAAATTTGAAATGCTTGATCAGTATGACCAGTTACAAATGCATAGGTGGAACCTACTCCTGCTACAATCCAAGTTCCAAATTCTTGTAAATAATTCATAACTTCACCTCCTTATCCAAAGACTCTTATTCCTTTATATCTAAGGATTTATAAATGTAAAATGCATAAAACTATATATATGGAAATTCATGAATTATTAAAATTTTTGTGTATAAGCGATTGCTAAATATTCAATATGTATGTAGATGAAGTAAACTTCCAGTTTCTGATTTAAAAATTTTAATGAGAATCATATCTTTTTTCTTAATAATTACCCATTTTTTAGTTTGTTTTTAAATCCTAATAGTTAATATTTCTTCTACAAATTACTCCTGGTACTTCGGAGATTAATTTTGAAGCTAAATTTTTTAATAGAAAGGAGGAAGCTTTTAGAGTATTGTAACAATAATCATGAATCAGATAATTTATTTTGACTTGTTTATGTAATTTTTTATCTTAAATATATTAAATAGTTTGTAGGGTGTCTTTGACTAAAAATGCATAAAAGGAATCAATTTTTTATATTTTTTCTAATATTTAAACATCAGCAAATCAAAAAAGTAAGTAATAGACGGATAAGGCTAGATTTTCAAGAAATAATTGATTGATTTTCAAATAGAATAATTGCCATTATATTCTTATAATTAGACCTACTTTTGTATAATTCGATTATCTTAAGATAATGATCTAAAAACAATCGTCTAAATTTCCTAAGATACTTGTTATATCCTTTGAAGACTTAAATGATGACAGTATGATAGAAGCCTAAAATTCTCAGAAGCCCTTTTCTGAATAGTATTTTATCAGATGGAGTACGTGGGAGACCTATATAAAGTCTATTATTCTTGGATAAAGGATGAGGAAGAGTTTTTAGTTTGGGATGAAATTGGTTTATTTGAAAAAATAGAAAATAAAGAACAAATGTTCTTTTTAGGAGATATATGTTATATTGTAAGTTATTGGTACAAAAGCGTAGGATGCTTCTAAATCTCCGATTATGATTAAAAAAAGATTTACATTTTTTGTTTTTTTTTGGCTTCTAACAGAACGTACGTTCTTTTTTTGGTTTACGTTTTCAATAGATAAGATATAATAATCAAAATTGCTTTGGAGGGTAAAAAATGAAAAAAACAATCTTATTTTCTAAAAAACCAGCGATTACTATGACATTTGAGGAAGTAAGAAATAGATTTTTACCAATGCTCGTAAAAACTATGAAAATAGCAAATCAAAGATTTATCTTTAACGCTATAGAAGAGGATGATTTTCAACAAATTTTAGAAATTGAATTGTGGAGAGCTTATGAACAATATTCTTCTGAAAATGGGACTTGTTTTTCTACATATTTATTTTATAAACTTCAAAAAGGTGTTCGAAATGCAACATACCATAAATACTCATTAAAAAATCAAGGGATTATTGTGTCAATGAATACTTCTATAAATAAAGAAGATTTTAAGCTGGAAGATATACTTGCTGATAATGATGCATCTATGAATAATTTAGAAACTAACGAACTGTCCTACCTTATTATACAGAATACATCAGATCATGAAAAAGAACTTCTCTCCATTCTTCTAGACAAACAAACGTTCACTGTTAATAGTTATGCAAAAAAGCATGGTATAACACGTCAAGCGGCAAATCAAAGAGTAATAAAGTTTAAAAAAAAGTTGCAAAAAATTATTGCTAATGAGTACTTAGGGATTTCATAATGTAGTATAAAATTCTTATAGTACATAGTTGCGAAATTATCATTTCAATAAATGTCAGTAATTTTTTATACTGTTAATCCCATTATTAAATAAACCCTCTTCTCTATTAATTGAAACAATCTTTTTATACTTTTTCCTCCTTTTAAAAATCAATTAGGCTCTCGTAGTCTTCAATATGTAATAAGATTTTTTGTTTTTATATCTTTTTGGTATAGCCTTTATTATAATTATAATAGCAATACTTTGAAGGGAGGGGGATTATGAAAATAATTATTCGAAAGGACGCTCTAGAATTATATATTAGACAAAATACAGATTATCACGGGCACTTTATCGGAGATGATTACTGGGAAGTGATAATAGAAAAAATAGCTGGAAAAACACTTGAAGTAGATACAGAACAACTTTTTAAATCTGAATTTAATACAAAAGAAATTTTTGGGGTTACCAAGAAGGGAATACGAATACCTGAGGAATATGTGGAGCAAATAATTGATGATCAGCGAATAGGGAAAGCAAAATGTGAATTTTGTAACTGTGTTAGCAATTCATTAAATTTTTGCACGCATTGTGGTAAAGTTGAATATTTAGAACCATTTATTAATGAAATTTAAAGTAATAAAACTTCTTTTATTACTAACTATATTAATAATTTATTTTAAATGAAACAATATTGTTCTTTAATTGTAACTAAAAGACTAAAAACCTATCATTCTTAATAAAATGAATAGATCTAAAGTCCTTACTGTATTTTACAATATTTTTGATTGTTTGACAATAACTATTTTTTATATGAACTAACTGAGTTAATTTCATAATTCCAGCTTTTAAAGAAACACAGACTTATAGAATTTTATCTCCTGTAAAATTTTCAAGTTGCTTGTTGCTTACTTAAATGACGGTTAATTCTATCTCCGCCTAACTTGGAAGCATTGTAAACAAGCGTCACGAGATCAAAATGGACATTCGCTCTTTTTCCAGCACGATAACGAACATTATTAAGCTGGAAATAACCTTTAAGATAGGCATTTCTACTCTACCGCAGTACGTCATTTAAAGATGGTTTTCCAAGTTTTTGACCCACGAGCTGGTGCGGTGTATCTTCTAAGATTGGTTGTGATTTTTACTATACTCTCTGACAAAGACCAGCATTCGCTAACGGGCAGTCTTTACACTCTTTTGAATGTAACTATTATAACTTTAATGTAGAATCTTTAATAAGGACTCTTAAATCACTAGTAGATTATAGTAATAATTATGGTCGAACTATTACCAATCACTATACCTTAGAAAAACTTCCTTATTATAATTAAAAAAGGAACATTTGTGGTTAAAAGAATACCCTATATTTAATGTATTTATTAGCAATTAACTTATAGTTTAAAGAGCATAAAAAATTTAATTTTTTTGGTTAATTATGAAAAAACAATAAAAAAATAGTTGTTATAGAAAGGTTAGAATCCGGTTAATTATGAAAAAAACATTAATGGGATTTGCCATAATTCCCCGGAATACTACCAAAATAAACCTGAGTTATTCCCTAAATAAAGGAGTTTGGAGAGCTACGTTTGATGTTGCATTAGCGCATATTGAGTTAACTACTTTTTACTTTCCTAACTATATTAAGATGCAAAATCCGTATAAATAAACAAATTTAGACATGAGTTCATTGTTTTATACGGAGTAGATATACTTAATAAGAGTGATTATATGATAAGATAAGAGCAAGTAATCTCATGCGAGCGGTGATTAATAATGAATGATAAAGTTAATTCATCAAAGCGCGAAAATTTATTTTTAGCAAAGAAATATTTGATAGCAAATATCTATTACACTGCAAAAATAGAGGGACTTAATGTAACGTTTCCACAAACCAAAACCATTCTAGATGGAGTATCCGTTAGCAACTTAGATATTGATGACGTACAAAAAATTTTAAATCTAAGGAATGCTTGAGATATACCATAAATAATATAGACAAACCTTTTAATTTAGATTATGCAAAGAAAATAAATGAATTTGTTGCCTATAACGAAAGTTTAGAATGGGGAGTTTTAAGAAAAGGAAATGTTGGAATTTCAGGGGGAGAATACCGACCAACTATTCCAGTTGAAAATGAAGTTATAACTGAAATGGAAAGAATCTTAAACATTTCTAGTGTGACAGAAAGAGCATTGACTTATATGTTGTGGGCTATGAGAAGTCAATTATTCTGGGATGGTAATAAATGTACAAGTATCATTTCCGCTAATAAGATTTTATTAGAACATGGTAAAGGTATTGTAACGATTGAAGAGAAAAATTTAGGAGAATTTAATGAAAGACTTTCTAAATTTTACGAGACAAACGATTATAATCACATTATCCATTTTTTATACAATAAATGTATTTTTGGAATTGATTATGACGACTAATATAGTAGGGAAAATAGAAATCTCTTAGAAAGCTCTATATAATAATTATTTTATTTTAATTAGACAACCAACTTAAATTATTTTTTATTGGTTGTCTGTTTCTATTTAAACAAGCATTTACTTTATTTAAAGATGATAAGGTTCGGCTTTTTGTTACAGAAAAACATTAATAGCCATTCTCCAGTTGTGCCAGTCTTGTACTAATTTCCAAATTAAAAGATAAAAACCATTCTCTTTTTTCTTCTAATGCTTTTTAATAGCGGGAGTTTCTTCCGTGTTGTTTTTGGGTCAACACAAGTTAATACTCCTATAAGGCCCTCCCAATCATTATTTTTACACAGAGGGTACAAATATAGAGCTTTTAATCCAAGCATGTGAACTTTAATTGTTAGATAAGTGGTAGATATCCATAAGATTTTTTTTATTGAATTGTATCGGCTTAAACGTTTTACCGGATCTAAGGAAACAGGAAAAAGGGTGGGTATATCTTTTGTCTTGACACCTCTATCAAAAGCTTTTAAATTTGCAAACTCAATTTTTCATTTCCATATATCATACGGTTCAAAACCCTCTCATAAAAGTGTATGGTACACCTCAATGTAGATAACTGAATATTCAAACCGATATAATCTAGACATTTTTTATTATAGAAAATGGTTAGCATTCTCATTCTTTGTATACACTTCTTTTTCATTCCACTACAAGCTTTGTAAGTAAAAATTCTTTCCACATAGTAAGTATTTTCTATTATTTTGTCCTAAATGTTGTTTATTCTGCAAGTACATAATTGTAAAGAAAGTAGTCATTACTCGAACATCTATTGGTTATAAATTAAAAGTAGATATCTTCAATGAAGCTATTAAGTAATCCAGTTACTTATAACACCAATTATATTAAAAAGGGGGAAAAGTCGATGTCTAACTCGCTTAGAAAAAACCAATTAGAAAACTTCCTTACTGAAGCTAACAGAAGAAAGGAATACCATTGTAAAAAGCCAATATAAAGAGAACAAGTTTGAAGGTTTATATTCGGATGCTCTTTATATCAAAATCAGTTTAGAAGAAAGCTCACTCTCCTTACTTCATCCGATAAAAAGATTTGCAAATCCACTTTGACCATATGAATGAGATTATAGAAAGTGAACCTTTTAATCTGTTTTTCATCTCATAATGGGACTAGAATCGTTTTTCAAATAAACAATCGCTCTAGTTTCTGTATGAATCAGTTGTACCTGTTTCTGAATACTTCTTAATCTGGTACGGAATTAAGTTCTCTATGCATGTTATCTAGTCTTTCTAAGACTTCTTTTCTATTTCCCTCCATCTTGTTTAGCAAGGTAGTAAGTTCTTTTTGGATATTATCTAAAACCCCTTTCCTTTTTTTGCACATTTCTGTAGGTGTATTTTTCTTGAATATCTTCATTTCCCTTTATAACCACTAGTCGAATATGTCGAAGATTTTTTGTCTGTATTAATATTTCCCAATATTTTAATGTATATTTCTTACAATAAATACAATAGATTCTAAAATTCATTATTTTACAAGTTGATTAGGATGGTTTATAATAATATTATTGTGTAATTTCCACTATTTACATAATAATGGTAAAACCACGTAAATATTAGTTAACTAGAAATAGAAAAAGTCAACAGGTGTGTGTTTAATAGAAAGGAATGATTCAAATTAAGAAAATATCAAAGATTTTTTATAGATACGTCCCCCTGTTATTACTACTCTTATTACTCGCTGGATGTGCAGATGATATAAACAAGAAATCACCAACAGAAAATTTAAAGAATAGCTCAACATCAGAATCCAAACCTGCTACAAAATCGGACGATTATAAAAATCCTTCATCAGAAAATACACCAGATGAGAATAATAGCTCTGAGGATAAAGATGATGCCAATAAAAAGGGCACTCAAAATGGAGCGGATAAAGATACTTTTAATGAAAAATCCGATATTGATAAAAATGACTCTCAGAATAATATAGATAATCCAAAAGGTCAAAACGAAAAACAGAATACTCGAATTAAAACAAACACGGATAAAAAAGATCAAGAAAAAGCCATTTCTTTAGTTAAAGACTATTTGCGTGATAAAGGTGCATTAATTGAGGACGAAAATAACTTTGTTGGTTATGATGGTGAGATAAATAGCTATATCATCGTAAGATATTCAACTTTAGTATCAGGTCACACTTCTACAAATGGAAGATACGCAGTAAATCTACATAGCGGGGAGTTAGTGGATGTTACCGCTAATCCAGATTTTTTCAATTAATAAATAGGCATTTTTTTCTTTTTTAGAATATTAATCGTTAAGTGAAAGTAAGAAGCTTCTCATAAAATGGAAAGCTTCTTACTTAATTTAAAAATTCTTAAAACACTTGAATAGCTATTGCATAAGCGCTTTCGCGTTCTGGTAAATGAGTCTCTTCTGTAATGGTACCATTAACCCTTATTGAAACTGTTCGAACTGTTGGATTTGTATCACATAAATCATTCATGTTATTTAACTCCCACCAAAATCCAGATGCAATCCATGGATAATTTTCAGCAACATAAGAAGATCCTTCACTTAGAACTTTAGGGTCATTTACTTCCTCGGCTAGTTTTGTATAGTTATAGCGTCCAGTCATTTGTATATAGCCCGCACCCTTATATTTTGGCCCATCACCAGGATAAATATTCCCCAAATCTTCTCTCCCTTCATAGCGAACCCCAGGATCTTCCTCTTCTGTATAATATCCATATAAAGACTCGACAGATGCTTGGCTAATAAAATGACAAACTCTTAATTTAGATGTAATATCATATGTTTGTAAGGTATCATTCAAACTTTTTAACATAGAAGGTGTTAGATATTCACTATACCAACCAATTTGTTCTAGCTGATTTGCTGTTACAATAATATCTACTGAATTTTGTCCATGATCTCTTCCAGATTTAATATTATTATCAATCTGAATATACCCTTCACCTGAACCGACACTAATAGTTGATATTTGGTCGAATGCCCAATTGGATGGAAGGGGAAATCCTAAGTTTCCACTAAATCCAGCGGACATGCCACTAACAAAACTATATTTGGCATACCCTGCTTCTGAAACCTGAATACAAACATTTCTTGCTCCATATACTCCTACATTATAGATTCCCTGCGAATCAAACACTTCTTTAATTGCTTGGAAATGTGGAATGATAGATCCAACAATATCTTCTCCTAATGCATCAAAATCAACTGAGAAATATATAGTCGTTCCTTTTTTGAATCCATATTCTTTTGCTGCTGAATAAGCGGCTCCTGCATCTTTTTTTCCTTGTTCATAATTAAAATAAGATAACGAACTCCCTAGAGTTTGATATATAGGAAAAACAGTGAGGCCTGCCTCAAATATATTTTTTAATTCTCCCGGTTGTATTTTTTTATTTAACCCAGAAGCAGAAGCATTTGTAAGATATCTCCCTACTGTTTCATATCCTGCCAATTTAAGAGCTTGGGCTTTTTTAGGAGTAATCATAGTAACACAATCGCATGCTGTCCCTCTTCGATCAGCATCACCTGTACTTACTAAAGATGATAACCATGTTTGTTTATCCGCTTGTCCATTTATAGTTAACATGGAGAAACGTTGAAATTCTTCTGTTTTACTTTGTAAGGCACTATTAAAATAATCTGTAAAACTAGTATTCTTAAATCCGTTAAAGTGAAGTGCAAATTGGAATAGTTTTACGAAAGGACTTGTTTGTCCCACTTTCAAAGTTGGTAATCCAGCTTTGGTAGCAGGACCTATCGCACCCGTTTGACTGGAAGGAGCGATCCCTATTTCAGTCTGAATCCCATAAATTAATGCTCTATTCGTTCCCCTTTGATAGTGACCATCACAAGGTTGGACTCCTGATGTTTTATAATATTTTCTATTTAATTCCTGCTGAATAGTTCTAGTACCCGGATCCCCATTTAAAGTTAATTTATACGCATCCATTGTAAGAAAAGCTTTAAATATATAGTCGTAAACTTTGCCATCTTGAACTGAAAGTCCCGCATCATTTTGTAATTTAGCCACACTTTGTCCCATATAATTGGAAAAGACTCCGTCTCGAAAAGCTCCTGGATCATAACCTTTACAGTACATAGCACCTTGTAAAATAGTTATGATTGCGATTTCCTTTCTTGATTGACCAATAAAACCCGGTGATAGCTCACCAAATTCTTTGTATTTTTGTGCTGTAGAAGGACCAAAACTATCTACTAAAGTTGTAATTCCTAATTCATGTTGCAAAGCTTTAGTTAAGCCATAAACAGTAGACCATCCAGTTTTTCCATTAGTAGGTACTGGATCGAATCCATTAACATTTGAATAGTTTTCGTTCAACCAATTTTGTGTTGCTAATACCATAGCATCTGACATCAATTTTGCCTTCTTTCTTTTATAAATTTATTATAATTAAATATTACTTCAAACAACTATACCTCTCACAAACCTCCTTTATAATTTTTTGTACCATGTAGAAAGAAAGTCTTAATAAAAATAAGGTAATTATTTCGTTACCTCGCTTCTACATCACTTTTATATCTCAAGAAATTAAAATGTAAATTAGAGTTTCAATATTTTTTTTCTTATAAAGATGGTTGTTTAATTAGGGAATAGCATACAATCGACTTTTATATTTCGCAGAGAAAAGATGCACAATGTTGAATAATTTGTTACTGATACAAGTCCATATATAGCACTGACTTTAGCTAAAACATAAAGATTATTATGGCTATAACTCGATTATTAAAATTGTAAATCAACCCTTTTTTTATCAATGGATTTCTTTATATACTAAATATTAATTAATATTCTAAAGAAGTTCTCTTATATTATGTAAAATAAATACATTAGCTCGATAAATAAGCTTATTAAAACTCCCTTTAAAATTCTACTAAATTTATCAGGAATAGGTTTACTTCTAATCCATTCTTCGGCAGCCTTCAAAATAGAAGGTTGCCAAAAGGAGTAAATGAAAATAAACCAAAAAAATGAAAGCTAACAGTATGATTTTTCATACTGTTACAAACTACTTTATGGCTATTACTTAATCTTTTATTTCCAAGCACACCATTACTTATGGTTAAAAATGTCTTGACCATAGTTAAACTTTTTATTATGATAAGGTTACAAGTGAAAAAACAACGGGAAGTCCCCGAGAATTCTATGGCATTGTACATTGTACAATCTTCCATAGTCTTTTCGGGGATTTTTTTTATTGTTTTTTTCCTTGATTTAAAAGGAGGGATTTAAAGAATGAAGACAGAGGCATTCAAAAGAGTAAACGGGCTGATGGATATTCCTTTTTATCTAGGAGCACTTTTACTTACTTATCTGTACTTAATTATTCCAGATTCTGCATTAGCAGCATGGAAAAAGGCTGGTATCACAAGCCAAGGAAATGTGGAAAACAGTAAAATTTACACTCAATTAAACAACGTCGTATATCTTATCACTGGTATTGGAGCAATATGGGCACTTGCTTGTATTGTATTCGCAGGAATGAAACTTTCTGGTTCTCAAGGAAATCCACAATCAAGAACACAGGGGTTTGTTGGTCTTGCAATGGCGGGTGTTGGAGTTTTTGTAATTGTTCAAGCTAAAACAATTGCCGGTTACTTTGCTGGATTTGGTATTTAAAAATATGATGAAAACCCCTCTTGAATTTTTATTTATAGAGGGGTTCATTTCTAAGAAAGGAAGGTATGCAATGAGCCGACGAGCTGAAGTTCCAATAGACATGGCTTCTGAGCAAAAAACTATTTTGGGTTTTATTTCAAGTAGACAGCTGATTTATCTGTTATCAGCTGGAGCAGTAGTTTATGCCTATATCCCTATGGTTTACAAAATTTTCTCGGCTGCAGGTGTTATCGTCGCATTGATAGCATGTGTTTTCAGTGTATTTCCAACAGCTATTTTTGTGATAGTATTTGGATTTTTTAAAAAGAAAAACCTCCATTTAAATTTTGATCAATACTTTTTAATAAAGATGAATATGAAAAAACAAAATGGGATTTGGCGAAAGGGCACATATCCAAAGAAATGGATGGTGAATCGTTAATGAGTACTCTCTTAATTATGCTGCTGTTTGCGGTGGGGGCATATGTCTTTATGAAAATCATGTTAAAGGAACCGATTATTCCTGGTAGAGAAAAGAAAGCAACACCAATAAAGCTTAACAAGAAAGAAAATGGAAAAGGGAAGAATAATCCTCTTAATGCAGAAGAAAATCCAGAAATTTTCGAGGAGCTATTTTCGGAAGTAAAAGACATTTCTAATCACCTTATTCACTATAATGATTACTCCTTTTCAATAATCGCGGAAGTAGATCCAGTTAACTACTTTCTTAAGAGCCAATTTGAACAAGAGGCTATTGATGTTACATTTGAGAGTTGGACAGCAACACTTAATTATCCGGTAGGTGTTTACCTTCAAAATCGTTTTGTTGATGTTTCTGAACCTATTGAAGCGATGAATAAAGTAATGGAAGAATCAAAAGATTTAAATGAAGCAGCTCTATCTTTTGGACAAGCAATGATAGCGGATATCGTGGAATGGCAAAAATCCACTCCAAGATTCGAAACTAAAATTTATCTAATCTTCACTCATAAAATTAATTTAAATTCTATTACCGCGGATTCTGAGGAAGAGTTAGAAGAGAAAATTGTTGACAAAGCTTTTGCTGAATTAATGAGAAGGGTCAATTCTGCAAGAAACCAATTAAGAAAAGCTGAAATTCAAATTTCCCTTTTACCAACAGAAGGAATTTATGAGTTACTTTACTATACATTTAATCGTCGAAAAGCTGTGAAAAACCGTTTTAAAGATCTGGTTAATCAGGAAAAAAATGCGTTATATGCAACAGCAGATCAAACAGACTCTCATATTGAATTAGTAAAGGAGACAATTCAAGAGTATGAAAATAATGAAGAAGAAAGAGAAAGAGAAAATAAAGCAAGCTAAAAAAGGAAGAAGAAAAAATAATATAAAGAGCAATGAATTGGAAGATATTGATTTTCAACTTGATACGAAACCTACAATGTGGGAAATCATTTCTCCGGAAGGACTAAAAATTGAATCGGAAGACTATGGTGTTATTAAGACTTCTCTAGGGACGAAAACATACTTTAGACCTATGTATATTCCTAGAGATGGATATCCAAGGAAAATGCAAACTAACTGGATAAATTCATTGAAGTCTAGTGGGGAAGTAGATGTTTTTCTTGATATTCATAAAGTTGGTAAATCTGACGCAATCCGAACTCTTCAGAAGCAAATTACAATGTTGGAATCTAACCTCTCTTTTCAAACAAAAAGGGGGAATATTGATCAAGTTAACGATTTAACGGCAAAAATAAGAGATACAGACTTATTAATGACCGAAATACAATTTGGTGAAAATGATATGTTTAACGTTGCAACATTAGCGATGTTATATGCAGAAAACGAGAAGCAATTAAACTACTTTAGTGAGTCTTTAGAAGATGAATTAAGTAGTAGTTTCTTTGGACTAACTAGTACCTGGGGAAGAATCCGAAAAGGCTTTAAAAGTATTTTACCATTTGGAAAGAACCAAATTCACGATGCTCTTAGAAATATAGATAGACGCTCTTTATCTACTTTTGCTCCTTTTATATCTGGTAGCGGAAAGTATATGGGTGGAGTTCCTATAGGGATTAATAAAATTACCGACCAACTTGAGTTTATTAACAGTTTTGGAAATGAAGATTTCCGCCCAGATAACTATACCTGAAATATTCATAGCACTTTAAAAGATGCACGTTTTTCTAAAATGCAGGTGAGAGTTTTCTATCTTTTTATAAGATTGAACATTTTCTAACCTTTAAAATCTAATTAATTTATTTCCCATTGGAAATGTCCTATTTTTAGGCAGACTTCTCCCCTTAACTGAAATTTAAAATTTTTTCAGTTGGTAAAACCAAGTTAAGCTACTCAATCTGGAGTTTTTGTATTTGACCCAATACGTTCCAAAAGAATTTCTGATAGACAAAACTTGATGACAATTTAAAGTAATAAGATCTACCTGATTTCACTAGTTTACTGGCAACTTTAATAAGCCTTGTACGTATGGTATCAATTTGCATCATCTTTTGACCTTGTGGAAAGCAAATGGTTCGTAACCAATTCGTTAAATTATAAGCAAGCAGGCTTAGCATCATTTTTACCGTGTTGACTTGAAAAGAATGACTATTCATGTGATCCAAATAAAAGCCATTCTTTGATTCCTTGATATAGTTCTCCATCGTTCCTCTTTTTTGATAAGCTCGTACGATGTCTTTTGGAGAAGCTATTTCAAAATTTGTAACAAAAAAGGAATGGGCAAAAAGTA
>NZ_JBQHVO010000010.1:0-97703 GCF_052064465.1 Niallia sp. HCP3S3_B10
TTTACAGCAGTTTTATCTAAGCTATACTTTTTACCATCAATTGTAATATCTAGGGTTGCATCTGCACTAGTCATGTCGTTTGTTGATGCTAATGTACCTGTAATGGTACCGGCAGAAGGTGCGTCTAAACCTTTTTCCTCATCTCCAGAAGTAATACCTAAGTCTGTTGCTAATTTCGCTGCATCTGTACCACCAGTTTCAATTTTAACCTGAGAATCTGAACCAGCCGTTTTAGAGGTAATCGTTAATTTACCGCTTGTAATTGAGATATCAGCAGCATCAGTAATTGCTTTTCCATCTGCATCCTTTGCACCTTTTAATGCATCAAGAATCTTTGTTGTATCAGTCATATCTCCCATAGAATTTACAGCAGTTTTATCTAAGCTATACTTTTTACCATCAATTGTAATATCTAGGGTTGCATCTGCACTAGTCATGTCGTTTGTTGATGCTAGTGTACTAGTCATTTCTGCTGCTACTTTTCCACCTGTGCCACCGGCTCCACCTGTACCACCATTTAATAATTTCTTTGTATTAAACTCTGTTGTATTACCAATTCGGTTAATTTCAGAAGTTAATTGGTTAATTTCTTTCTGGATTTCTCCACGGTCATCAGTAGTATTTGTATCATTTGCAGCTTGAGTAGCTAATTCACGCATGCGTTGAAGGATATCATGTGTTTCATTTAAAGCTCCCTCTGCTGTTTGTACCATTGAAATACCATCTTGTGAGTTCTTAGAAGCCATATCTAAACCACGAATTTGTCCACGCATTTTTTCAGAGATTGCTAGACCCGCTGCATCATCTCCAGCTTTGTTAATACGTAAACCAGAAGATAATTTCTCCATTGATTTAGATTGTGCAGTTGATGCAGTATTCAACTGACGATAAGTGTTCAATGCAGCAATATTATGATTAATTCTCATTGTTTGTTTTCCTCCTTGAATTTAGGTGTTCACATCCTTGTGAACATGATCATTTTTATTGGAGTTAGGAAGGTCGGCCGCCCTTCCCTCTCTTACTTTATATATCGTCTCTGCTATTCAAAGTTTAATAGTTTTTTGATAATATTTTTTATTTTTTATAAAAAGATTTTAGAGATAGCTATTTTTATAGAGTCTTTAACAAAGAAAAAGCATAGCCCCTTTCAGCTACGCCATTTTATCTAATAAATATCTAATTCAATTATTCCCTTTAAACAAATCCATAACTGTTGCAACATCCACAGATGCCTGTTGATTTTCTGCAATAATTTCTTCATATACTTCTTTACGATATATTTCTACACTCTTTGGGGCTGAAATACCGATTTTTACTTGTTCTCCCTTAGATGCAATAATAGTGATTTCAATATCATCCCCAATTTTTATTACCTCACCTTTTTTCCTTGTAAGTACTAACATTGAATCACCCCTTCACCAATATTGGTTTTGATTTTTCAAATAACGGGTGTTTTGTATGATAATTCGGTTCATTTAAAATTACTTGTTTTGCAATGTTTTTCTTACTATTAATTATGATTGGTGCTTGCAAATTTGCTGTTGTCATTTCAAATGGATCTTGAACAGTTAATATAGAAAAAACTTGGACTTCTTCTTCTGATTCTAATTCCAATAGCTCGACAATATGATCTTCTAATGTAAAATCATAATCCTGAAAAAAGGTAAATGGATTGGACAGCACAAAAGCTAATTGCTGATTTCCCACCGATTGTAAGACAATAAATTGTCCTTCCTCATCAAGGGGTAATAGAACAAATTCCTTTTCTTCAGGAAATCCAGGAATTGCTTGAGGAAATGTAATAACTTCTTTATCTCTTATTTCTTTCTCACCATGATATTTCGTCGCAATTTTCACTTACATCATTCCTTTATATGTATTGTTCATAGTTTACCCCAATATACTTTAAATTTTCAAAGTCTATCTCTAAAGATGGATATTGTGCTAGTTGGATATTTACTTTGGAAGGGGTGTAATTAATTTCTGGATTGTTCATTTTAGTATTAATAATTGCTTTTTTCGGTTCAATCGAAACGTTCACTTCTCCTGGATCATAATTGATTTTCACACTATTTGAAGAAGGAATCCAACCTATGCCAAATTGTTTCGGACTTCCTTGACTATTTCTTTTAGCCTGGGCAGCAATAGGGTTTCCACCATTTTGGATTTGTAGCAATTCATCGCGCTCTTGTCCTCTTCTTGCTATCCCTTCCATCACCGCCTGCTTTCCCTCTGCCGCAGCATCTTCAATCATCCGGGGCACACTTTTATAGCCAACATCTTCCCTTGCCTTTGTCTGATCAATCGTTAATTGGGACGGTCTTCTTTCAATCGTTAACTCTGCTTTTGGCTGTTCTATCTCTAATTCTGCCTGTTTTTGTCGAATCTCTAATGACCCCTTATCTACAGACATATCCAAACGTGCAGGTGTCGATTGTAATCTAATTTGCGGAAACATACTCTTCACATCCTTTTGTGCTTTATTATTTTAAACTTTAAACATAATTAAATAGGAGCCAAACCATCAGACCAAAACAATAGTCAGGCTTGCCTCCTTCCATTTTTATGTTAAGAAATCAATTAAAGACGTTTGAATCAATCTTGCGCCAACTGCCAATGCTGCATTATGAACACTTTCCTGAACAGATAAATCAGTAATTGCCTTTTCCATATCGACATCTTCATTATCAGAAAGTACCTTTGTTGCCATTACTTCCTGTGCATCAATTCTCGCTTCTACCATTTCCAAGCGATTGGAGCGAGCGCCAAGCTCTGCTCTTTCACTGTTCATTGAGTTAATAACATTATCAAGCCGACCTAATAAATCGTCTAATCCTTCTGTTTCATTACTATTGAATTTATCTTCAATTCCTTGTAATACATCAAACATCTCTTGATTAAATGTACTAGCCGGACTAACATTTGCCTTCATTGTAATTCCTTGAGAAACTTCAACCCCATAATTATCAATTGCTGGTTCATTGATATTTGCTGCTACAGTAGGAGGTGAACCACTCGTTACTAACGGATTGGATACATCCGTACCATGGAAAATGTATTTTCCATTAACTTGTGTATTAGCAACATTCACTAAATCGTCTTTAATCTGGGCAATTTCTTTTGCGATTGCAGATCTTTCATCAATACCATTTGTACCATTTTTTCCTTGCAGTAAAAGTTCGCGTACGCGATCCAACCCGCTTGTTGCCTGTTCAATTCCCGCCTCGGAATTATCCATCCATAAATGTAACTCTGAAAGATTTCGCTTGTACTGTTCGACTTGATTTAAATTGGATCGGAAGTACATTCCTTTCATTGCAACTACTGGATCGTCAGATGGCTTTGTGATTTTTTTACCGGTTGCAACCTGATTATTTAGTTCTGCTAATTTATTATAGCTATTGCTAATATTTCGAAGGGAGTTTGCTGAAACCATTGATTGTGTAACACGCATTATTTATTCACCTATCTTCCACCGACACCCATGCCGTTAATAATTTTGTCTAACATTTCATCCATTACGGTAACCATTCTTGCAGATGCATTATATGCTTGCTGGAATTGGATCATATTGCTCATTTCTTCATCTAACGAAACAGAGCTCACACTCATTCGTCTGTTATCAACTGTTTGTTGAAGTGTAGCAGAATTAGCAGTCATCTTATTCGCCTCTTGTGCGCTTACTGCCATACTTCCAATAACTCCTTCAAAATAGTTGCGGAAATTAGACTGCTCTGAGTTATTGCCATAATCATAATTATTATTGAAGATGTCTGCTAATTTGCTCACATAGGTTGCATCCCCCAGTGTTGGATTAGATGGATCAGCATTTACAATATTATCTAAGCTATTCTTAATATCTTCTGAAATCGTGATTCTACTTGCAAAGCCTTCTCGCTCTCCAATGCTTCCACTTTCCGAATCGGCAAAGAAAGAAATCGCCTGGTCCCCATCAGTTATTTCATTGGGGCTCAAACCTTCTTCATGCACCTTGTTAAATTCTGTTGCAAACGTATAAGCAAGATTATCTAATTCTGTTAACATATCATTATATATTCCTGCTAATTGTCCATTTTCATCCTTGTAACCATAGGATTCTACGACACTCTTTAATTTTCCAGTAGAATTGAAGTTATTAATGTCAATTACTGTATCGCCAATAGAAATCGACTCAACAGCTGTATCATCCACATTGTGGTTTACTTTTATTTGATGGACACCATCCGTATCCACTAAGGTACCAAGAGCATTTCCACTGTCATCCACTAAAGTTACTACTGCTTTTCCTTCTGCTTGTGCTAAAGCATTTCCGCCTGAAGCCTCGTAGCTAACTTTAATGTTGGCATATTGGGATAATTCATCAAGGATGCTATCTCTTTTATCATATAAATCATTTGGCAAATAGCCATTTGGTTCCACACTGCCAATCTGCTTATTTATTTGGTCAAGCTGTGAAAGCAAAGTATTCATTGCTTTTTCCGATACGCCTAATTCATTTTTTGCATCTGCTTTTTCTGCTGAAACGGTTTGATGTAAGTAGTTAAATGTTTCTGCAACAGCAATACCGCGCTGACGAACAACAGCACGAGCGCCTGCATTTTGTGGGTCAACGGCCATGTCTTGTAGAGATTCCCAGAAAGAATCCATCGCTGCAGCTAAACCAGAATCTGAAGGCTCGTTCATAATCGTTTCCAAATCACTTAATGCTGCAGCACGATTTTCCCAGTAACCAAGCTTGCTGGATTCTGAGCGATACTGTGTATCAAGAAATGTTTCTCTCACACGTACAACGGAGCCAGCTTCCACTCCTGTTCCCATTTGACCTGGTATCATCGGAGCATTTTGCCCTACAGATGGAAAGCTTTGTGATTGCTGCAAATCCACTCTTTGCCGAGTGTAGCCAAGTGTATTTGCATTTGCGATATTATTTCCTGTCGTATATAAAGCACTTTGTTGTGCAGTCAGTCCACGTCTTGCGGTTTCTAATCCCATAAACGTTGAAGCCATTTTCTTTCCCCCATTATGCCTTAATATTTAAAATGCTATTTCCTTGTTTCCCAATCGTGTTTGTACGAATATTATTGCCGCTCGGCTTACCATAATTCATGCTTTTCTGCGTCGGCTTAAATAAATTTAAGGAAATATTGACAAATTGCATGGATTGCTGAAGAAGCTGTTGATTCAATGAATTTGTTTCTTTTAAATCCATGATGATTTCTTTTAGTTGATTGGCAATTCCAGCTATATTCGCCGCAGCTTCAGAATCAAGATGCTTGACGCAATCCATCACAGAAGGATCTGGAACATTGACAACAATTCGTTTCGAGATGGTCATCCTTGCTTCTTCTAGCTTTTGGATACTCATTATATGAGCTTGTTCATCCTTCATTATTTGCTGAAGGGCTTCCATATCGCCAACCTTAATTATTTCCGTCTTCTTTTTTGCCACTTCATGTAAACTTTCATGAAGTTTTACAAGCTTGTCTAACGTCTGCATTAATAATGTAGCTGACATGTTAGCCCTCCTTTTTATATGAAAGTTGTTTCAGTAAAGTTTGTTGTTATAACCCGCACGCAGCCTGAATATACTTCGCTTTCCATGGGAGTTTACGTGTATTAAGGCTTAGAGAATATACCTCTATTGAAAAAGCAACAAGCTTTTAGAAAACAACCTTTATGGATGAATTAGTTTTTGGAATAAAAGTTCAAGATGCTTTTTGCTACATCCTGTGGATTTACTTCATATGCACCACTTTGCACTTGTTTCTTTAGTGCGTCAATTTTCTCCGTGCGGGCTGCAGAAACTTGGGAAACTTGCTGTAGTTCTTTTGCGGCTGCAGAAATTTCCACTTTATCTGCTCCCTTTGTTCCTTCCGCTTTATTGGATTGTTCGACTTTGTTTACTTTTTTATATGGGTTAATGCCCTGTGTCCCAAAATTATTGATTTTCATTGTGTATTCCTCGCTTTCTTTCCCGTACAAGTTTTATTCTTATTACTAGTATCGGATGATTAGCATTTTATTTAAACATTTCCTTCTACTTTTATAAAAATACGCCAAAATAACTACTTTTCAAATAGCTTATATGAATATCTTCCTAGAGGGGATAGTAGGTTGTAGGTTGCGCCGAAGGGAATCGGCGCTTTGTTTATCGAGTAAAATACGTGTTCCTTTTTTCTAACTCTTTTTTTCGTTCTTCTTCTTTTTCAATGACATGCAAGTCACTCTGTATTCCTGTCATACATGGCTGACAAAGCTTTCCTTCGCGAATAATCGTTCCACACTTTGCACAAGGGTATCCAAGATTAGGAAATTGAGCAAGCTTAATTCTGCCTTTTTTTATAAATTTATATATCAGCGTTTTTTGTACACCCGTCGCTTCTACTACTTCCTCCATTTGCGCTGTGCGGTTCTGTTTTTTTCGAATAAATTGGTAGACCTTTTCGAAATCTGCTTCTTCTTCCTTATAACAATTTAGACACACATCACGAATATTATTTAACACATAAATATCTCCACATTGTGGACAATTTCCCAGTTCTGCCATCCATGGTTCCTCCTCATCTTGCAATCGTAAAGGAAGTGATGGACTTTGCTCCCGCTTCCTTTAATACTTTCGCCGCATTTCGTAACGTCGATCCTGTAGTATATATATCGTCAACGAGGAGAATATCTTGAGCCATAATCGACTCTTTCTGTTCTAGTTTAAAAATATTTTCGATTTGCAATCGCTCTTTTCTTGTTTTTTTCGATTGTTTCTCACTATGTAACCGGACCATACAGTTCAAATAAGGGACTTTAGCATAGAAAAGAACTGCTTCTACTTGATTAAATCCTCTCTCGTACAACCGTTCCTCACTTAATGGAATGGGAACTACCACCTTGTTTTTTGCAAAATCCTTCGGTAAAAAAGAAACAAAGGATGCTGCTATTCGAAAATCCCCTCGATACTTAAACCGAGCGATTGTTTCTTTCAAAAAATCATTATATAAAAATAACGATTGATTTGCTTCCAGTATTCCTTTCCATTCTGTGGATTCATTCCATCTGCAGCAATCATGGCATACTCCTTCCTCCACATGAACAGCTTCAAGCAGGTCGAGGGGCCGACCACAAATCTGGCATGTTTCTCCCATAATTACTTGAAGCTTTTCCTTACATCCTATGCATAAATAACATTCTGGCTCTTTTGATAAAAGATATGTCCAGTTAAAATCAGGAGTAACAGGCGTTAAGCAAATCACACAAATCATAGAAGAAGCATACCCCTTTCCCTTGCTTCCTTATTGCTTTTCATAATTTGTTTTCGTGCAGAAACCATGCTATTTGTTTTTCCATAGTGAAAAAAAGTAATCGTTCCATCAGGAAATTCTTTTTTTCGCCCAACTCTCCCAGCAATCTGCACAAGGGCACTTTCTGTGAAAATTTGATTTTCCGCCCCTAACACAGCAACATCTACATTTGGAAAAGTAACCCCTCTCTCTAAAATAGTTGTTGTAATGAGCAAATCGACCTCTTTCTTCCGCATTTTTTGCACCTTTTCTTTTCTGTCTGGGTCTTCTGCATGAACCGTTTCTAAACTGCCAACTATTGATTGCAAAAGAATTTTTACTTTTTCCATATAATGAATTTTCGGGACAAATAAAAGCATTGGCTTATTCAGCAGAACACGTTCTTGCATCCAATTAACAACTGGCGTAGGGAGCTTGTCCTTGTTCAGTCCCTTTTCCCAATTACCACACCACTGGAAGTTTGGAACAGGCAACGGAAATTGATGGAAGCGCGCCGGAATCGTAACATAATCAATTTTGTTTTGTCTGCATTTTTCCTGCCAATTTTTATCAGGGGTTGCCGTTAAGTAAATGAGCGTGGAATGATCTTTTCTCGCCTTTTGCACAGCATACTGAAGCGATTTGTCTACAGAGTAAGGAAAGGCATCCATCTCGTCCAAAATAACAAGATCAAATGCCTGTTGAAAACGAAAGAGCTGGTGGGTCGTGCTTATTGTGAGTGGACTAAAATGATGGCGATCTTCACTGCCACCAAAGACAGGCAAAACCTTTATCTTTGGGAAAACTTCCTGTAATCGAGGGGCCAATTCGAGGACAACATCAGTACGAGGAGTAGCAATGCAAACACGTTGATTTTTTTGCAATGCTTTTTCAATTCCCTTGAAAAGTATCTCAGTCTTGCCAGCTCCACACACTGCCCAAATTAAAAGCTCAGATTTATTTTCAATAATAGAAACCATTTTATCTGATGCTTCTTGCTGTCCAGGGGAAAGTGTCCCGCTCCATTGTAAAGCATTGTCTGAAGTATCTTGATTTAACTGCGGCCCACACCAAGTAATTAGTGGTGTGCATTCACTAATTCTTCCCATCATGATGCAATTGCGACAATATGTGCATATCACTTTACATCGTGCACATGGAAAACTGGCAAACAGCTCCTGATTCTCATTGCCACATCGTTTGCACATATATTTATTGCGAGCATTTTTATCAATGCCCTTCAAGTAAGAACAATATCCATTTTCATAATGGGCTTGGATTTCTTCTTGGGAAAAAGGAATTTCATCAAGTAGTAAGGCCTTGCCTTGAAGTGTGGATTGTAGAGATGGGTTAAATGGGTAATTTTCTTTTTGGGGAAGTTTGTTGAGTTGAGTTTTTGAAATATCTGCTATTCGGTAAGCATGTGTGGGATTAGTTTTAGTAGGAATTAGCAGATTGTCTTTTATATAAAACCGCATTAGTTTCCTCCTATTTCTGATTTAAAAAGGTTTAAGGATAAGTGATGGACAGTCTTTTTACCCGTTCCAGTCACTTTCAGGTTTAATTTTGCTAGTATTCTTGATGATGTGTATATAGATTCTATTTGTAAAAATTCCCTAAGTTGAGAATTGGTAATCTGTTCCCCGAAAAGAAAGTAGTAGTCTTTTAAATTAGGTATCAATAATTGACGTTCCTTCTGTTTGCACCCAGTACAATACCAGTGTTGCATATGTTTTTTCATCAAAAATTGATTGCAGCCTTCGCATTTTATACCAGTAATAATATCTTTTTTATCAACCTGATATTTATGCAAAATCTCAGTATCTAAAGGAGTATGCTGTCTTTTTAACCCCTTGATCAATTTCTTTCTCTCATTTGATGGAAGGAAGGTCGGTTGGTAAGAAGCAGTTAGTTTAGGAATTAATTCTGGTAAATATTCTTTATGAATTAAAGTATTTTTAAAGGTTTGAATTTGAGTTGGGGTTAAGCGTAAAATCGACTTGGTATTACTAAACACAACGAGGGGATAGATCGGTATGTTGGGGAAATGATGGACCGCTAGCCAAGTCTTGAGTTGCCTTGTTAGGCGATTCACTTGAAGAATAGGATCTGGGAAGGCCTCTTTTTCCTCACCTTTTATTCGTATCATTTGATGCAAGTCTGTATCAAAGTATAGTTCACCGACTATGTTTTTTACCTCGATGATTAACGCATATTTTGCATGGAGGATTAATACATCAATTTGGAAAAAATGCTTTCCATCCCAAAGCCGTAAATCATGAAGAATAAAATATTCCTCGTCTGGTAAAAAACTAAGTGGGAAGTCAACAGCTTTCTCTCCTCTGTATCCAGCTAGTTTCCATTGATAATCTTGATTAATCAAGGAAATATTAGGATGATTCGCCTTGATCCTAGAGAGTAAAGCTTCTAATTGGAGCGCTCGATATGGATATTCAATTGGTTTAACAATCAATTAATCACATCCTTTACATTTTATATTGCATTATTCTTGGAGCTTGGCGAAAATTCCTGCTTATTTTAGAAAAATGTTGGGGCTATTGAAGAGTTAATTTATTTTGATGCTTTTTTACGGGCATGATGGGGGCAGTCTTAGTTTTCGCTTTCGATCTCTTACTTGTGGCTTTTCTACTTTTACTTGCTGCTTTCTCACTTTTACTTACGCTTCCCACCTTTACTTGCGACTTTCTCACTTTTACTTGCAACTT
This sequence comes from Niallia sp. HCP3S3_B10, assembly GCF_052064465.1. Classification (NCBI taxonomy): domain Bacteria; kingdom Bacillati; phylum Bacillota; class Bacilli; order Caryophanales; family Bacillaceae; genus Niallia; species Niallia sp. HCP3S3_B10. The sequence continues at coordinate 9,998 of NZ_JBQHVO010000010.1, forward strand.
TTTCACTTTTACTTGCAGCTTCTTCACTTTTACTTGCGCTTAACACCTTTATTTGCAGCTTTTATACTTTTACTTGCAACTTTTTCACCTTTACTTGCAGCTTTTACACTTTTACTTGCAACTTCTTCACTTTTACTTGCGGCTTCCCCACCTTTACTTGCGCTTTCCACTTTTACTTGCGACTTTCTCACTTTTACTTGCAGCTTCTTCACTTTTACTTGCGGCTTCCCCACCTTTACTTGCGGCTTTCCCACTTTTACTTGCAACTTCTTCACTTTTACTTGCGACTTTCTCACTTTTACTTGCGCTTAACACCTTTACTTGCGACTTCCCCACCTTTACTTGCGACTTCCCCACCTTTACTTGCGACTTTCTCACCTTTACTTGCGACTTTCTCACCTTTACTTGCGACTTTCTCACTTTTACTTGCAACTTCTTCACTTTTGCTTGCGCTTAACACCTTTATTTGCAGCTTTTATACTTTTACTTGCAACTTCCCCACTTTTACTTGCAACTTCCCCACTTTTACTTGCAACTTCCCCACCTTTACCTCCAACTCCCCACCCTTACCTCCAACCCCCCCACTCCAACTCACCCGCACCCCAATCAATCCACCAACACAAAAAATCCCGATTCTCACCAAGAACCGGGATCTCACATAACTCTATTCTCTTTTCTTCATCCACCCAAGACCCATAGAACCTTCACCTAAATGGGTTCCAATTACAGCACCAAAGTAGCTTAATGAGAATTCAATGTTTGGGAATTCTTTCTCTAGTTCCGCTTTCCATTCTTTTGCCTCTTCTTCCCGATTAGCATGGATAATGACGGCGTAGTAGCTGTCACCATTTGTGGCTTCTCCCAAAAGCTCTACAATGCGCTTCATTGCTCTTTTTTTTGTGCGGATTTTTTCAAATGGGACGATTAATTTATCTTTGAAATGAAGTAATGGTTTAACTTGAAGGAGGCTTCCTATTATTGCTTGGGCACTTGATAGGCGTCCGCCTCTTTGAAGGTTAGACAAGTCATCTACCATAAAGTAAGCATGGCTTGTTTCTTTCAATTCATCTAGAATTGGGATTATTTCTGCTGCTGATTTCCCTTCTTGGACCAACTTTGCTGCTTCAATTGCATAAAAGCCTTGCACCATACAACTCACTTCTGTATCAAATGCATATACTTCCAATCCTTCCACCATGGATCCCGCAGAAATAGCGCCTTGGTATGTACCGCTTATTCCACTTGATAAGTGAACGCTGATTACTTCATCATACTTTTCAGCTAGCTTTTCAAATAGCTCCACAAACTTTCCAATTGGTGGTTGAGAGGTAGTTGGCAGCTCCTTTGTTTTAATTACTTCATAAAATTCGGCAGCAGTTAAATCTCTTTCTTCCTCATACACTTCTGCACCGAGAATCACCGTCAACGGAATCATATGTATATTATACTTTTCCCTCACTTCTTGAGGAATATAAGCTGTACTATCTGTAACAATAGCTGTTTTCATCCAATTAATTACCTTCCTTATCTATTCGTTTGTCTATCATTTTAACTAAAAAAGAGTTTACTTGCATTATTTATTAACTCTATTATAATGCACAAAAAGAGGAATTAATATGGAAATTTAAAAGGCAGGATAAATAAAGCAACAGATCTTATTTTGGAGAGGAGTGAGGAACTGGAAGATTCCTTCTTTTTAGTTCAGCAAGGAGGATCATGATGAACTCTTCCGCTAGCTCTAACTTTACAGCATCTGTATATGCTTTTAATAGGGCTGGATCCGAAATTCTGTTTATTCCATTCATTGCAATCCTCCCATCACTAAAGAAATTTATACTTATCTTATCAAGAATTGCAATAAAAATATAGGTGAAAACACCTACAACTCGCAGAATTTTATGACAGATTTCCAACAAATAAGTAGTAATTTTCAGATTAAGAAAAGGAGTCTTCCTTTTATTTTAAAAATAAAAAGGAGCTCCTCAAACCATCTAGTGATTCAGGTAACTCCTTTCTTTTTAACGAACTTCTACCCAACCGTTTTTAATCGCAACAACCACTGCTTGTGTACGGTCATTTACATTCATTTTTTGCAAAATATTACTTACATGGTTTTTAACCGTTTTTTCACTAATAAATAGTGCTTCGCCGATTCCTCGGTTACTTTTTCCATCTGCCAGAAGCTGTAAAACTTCGCATTCACGTCTCGTTAATAAATGTAATGGTCTTCTAATTTCTACTACTTGTACATGATGTTCATCTGAATAAACATTTTCTAATGCTAAACGACGATATTCATTTACTAAATTATGCGTTACTTTCGGATGAAGATAAGAACCTCCATCTGCAACTACTTTAACAGCTTCAATTAGTGCATCTGCATCCATTTCTTTTAACAGATAGCCGCTTGCTCCTGTTTTTAGGGCATGTGTTACGTAGTTTTCATCATCGTGTATGGATAAAATAATGACCTTTGTTTCAGGAAATTTCTCTAATAATTGTCTTGTTGCCTCTACTCCATTGATAGAAGGCATGTTTATATCCATGATGGTTACGTCTGGTTGGTATTCTTCGATTAGCTGAATGGCTTGTGTGCCATCATCTCCTTCAGCTACAACCTCGAAACTTGATTCGAAGTCAAGAATTCTTTTTACCCCTTCTCTAAACAATTGGTGATCATCAATAATAACTATCTTTGTAGTCAACTGCTCCGCCTCCCTTTTTTTCTTTATCATCTAATAGGAACGTTGATCATAACAATGGTTCCAACCCCGAGTTTGGAATCAATGGTTATTTCTCCATCAAGGAGTTGTACTCTTTCTCGCATCCCAATTAAGCCAAAGGATTCTTCCTTCTTCTGATTCTTATCGAATCCTTTCCCATTATCCTTAACTAAGACGATAATTTGATCTCTTCGTAATTCTACTTTTACCGTAATATTAGATGCTTCTGCGTGCTTTAAAGCATTTTGTACGGATTCTTGAACTAACCGAAAAAGTGCAACTTCATATTTACTTGGAAGTCTTGCTTCCTTCCCTATTGTGGCAAACTCGATTTTTGTCGATTCATGATACTCTTCTATTGTTTTCAGATATTTTTTCAACGTTGGAATGAGGCCCAAATCATCTAAAGCCATCGGGCGAAGATCGTAAATAATTCTTCTTACTTCATATAACGCGCTTCGAACCATAACTTTTAAATTTCTGATTTCTTCAAACGCCTCTTTTGCACCACGCTCTTTATATATTCTTTCCACTAAATCAGAACGCATCATAACATTTGCCATCATTTGAGCTGGTCCATCGTGTATCTCCCGAGAAAGTCGCTTTTTCTCTTCTTCCTGGGCACCGATAATTTTCAGGCCAAAATCCTGCTTTTGCTTGGCGTCTTCTATTACTTCGCCAACCTGTTTCAAATCACTAACCAAATAATTCATGACGACAGAAATTTGCGTAACCAGATGCTCAGCCCTCTCGATTGTTTCATCTAGTCCTAACAATCGGCGTTCCAAATCATCTCTGCGCTCACGATATTGCTTTTCAAGATGCCGATTCATGCTTAAATCCATTTGCAACGTATGTGCTCTTTCATAAGCTTCTCTTACTTCCGCTTCTGAGTATTCATTAAAATGCTTACTTACTTCTGACAAGCGCTTACGAGCAAATCGAGACTGGATTTCTAACTCGTCTCCTTTTTCTATCGTTTCTAACACAAGTACTTTCATTTCTTTTAATTCTTCGGTAAGGGTTTCATAATCTTGTCGACATTGTTCTCCGATACGAAAAATTTCGTCCTTGCTGGAACCAACAGTCTGAATCATTTGTTCCACAATATAATCTAACGTTTTTGTGTCAAATTTCCTTATTAACATATATAATTCCTCCAAAAAGGCTAAAACCCTTCCAACATCCATTCTTATTTTAGCTTGAAAGTTAATAATATGTATAATTCATTATAAAATAAATGAAAATCGTTATTTAGACACATATCCCCCTGTTCAAAACCATGTCTTAAGACCTAACAATTCCAAAGATTGCTGTGAAAAAGTATGTAAAAATTCGCTAATATAATTTTATCCTATTCTAAACGAAAAACAAAGAAAAAGAAATATATATAGGTTAGAACATGAACACAAGCCGCTCCATGTAGAATAGCCCATTCCATATGTAGCGGGTCTTTTCGAGCATGGAGTTTTACTTATTATATCACGCTTGCTAAATCACTATATTAAGATTTGATTACAATAATTGAAGAATAGACCTTGTCGAATTATAATGAAATAAGACTAATTATCGATTTTCCTGTTTTTTTTCGAAAAGCTTAATCGATACACCCGTCTTTATAGATAGAAAAAATTAATCGCACTTTAAACAACGGACGGTTATAAAGACATAATGAAAGGAGCTTTCAGTATGCTTCCTTCCTATCTAACTGTGCCTAGCTACGGAGAATACGAGCTAATTATACAAAAATCGCGGTTTATTGCACATATTGCGCGAACAGAAACAGAAGAAGCTGCACAGGCTTTCATAGGAGAAATAAAGAAAAAACATAAAGACGCAACACATAATTGTTCTGCTTACTTAATTGGAGAGCATGACCAAATTCAAAAGGCAAATGATGACGGAGAACCAAGTGGCACAGCAGGAGTACCCATTCTTGAGGTGCTCAAGAAAAAAGGTCTAAAAGATACTACCGTTGTTGTAACAAGGTATTTTGGTGGGATCAAGCTTGGTGCTGGAGGCCTTATTCGCGCTTATGGAAAAACAACCTCAGAAGGCTTGACAAACGTAGGCATCATCGAAAGAAAATTAAAGCAAATAATCAGTGTTTCCATCGAGTATCCTTTACTTGGTAAAATGGAAAATGAATTACGGTCCTCAAACTATCAAATCAAAGACATTCACTATTTAGAAAAGGTTGAAATCGAAGTCTTTGTAGATTCAGATCAAATCGAAAACTACAAAGCGTGGATAACAGACTTAACGAATGGACAAGGTATTATGACAGACAAAGAAAAGATTTATGCAGAAAATTTTATTTAATTTTTTTCACCATACAAAGAAATACCTAATATAGCCAAAAAATGCTAATTTACGGAACCGATATTTATCGTTAATATAGTATATAGCTTTTGGTGGTATTTTTTATTTACAAAGGAGAAACTTATGGCAAATAAATCAAGAGAAACATATATAAAGGATAATAAGAAAAAGAAACGAAAAAAAGTAAAACTTTTTATTTTCGTTCCTCTGCTTGTTATTATTTTAGCAGGCATTGGTTATGGAGCAACCCTCTATTCAAAAGCAAAATCAGTTGCAGATGATTCATATGAACCAATTGATCGTGATACAAAAAGGGAAACTAGAGTGGACCCAGATATCGACGATGTTTCCATTTTATTTATTGGAGTAGACGACAGCGAAAAGAGATCAAGTCAATCTGGAACAACACGTTCTCGTTCCGATGCCTTAATGGTTGCTACTTTAAATGAGAAAGAAAAGTCCGTTAAATTACTAAGCATTCCACGTGATTCTTATGTATATATTCCTGAACGCGGCTATAAAGATAAAATTACCCATGCACATTATTTTGGCGGAGTTACATCTACTTTAGATACTGTAGAAAATTTACTAGAGATTCCAATTGACTATTATGTAAAAATGAACTTTGACGCTTTCATGGATGTTGTTGATGCTTTAGGTGGTATTGATGTCGATGTTCCAGTTACTTTTACAGAGCAAAACTCAAAAGATAAAGCAGGAGCTATCCATCTAGAAGAAGGATATCAAGAATTGGACGGAGAAGAAGCACTTGCCCTTGCTAGAACAAGAAAAATTGATAACGACATTGAGCGTGGAAAAAGACAACAGTTAATCATGCAAGCAATCATGAAAAAAGCGATCTCTGTTGAAGGGATAACAAAATATTCAAAAGTAATGGAAGCGGTCGGAAGCAATATGACAACAGACCTATCATTCAGCGATATGCAGTCCTTAATTGCTTATGCAACTGCCGATAACGGTTTACAAGTAGAAACACTTACACTCGCGGGTACGGATGGCCGTGTAGATGGTAAATATATTTATCAATTAGATGAAACAGCATTAGCGGAGACAAAATCTGTCCTTCAGCAGCATTTAGGTCTAAATAGCAGTTTCTTATCAGACTCTAAAAACTCTACTGAAACAGAAACAGATTCAACAACGGATTCCTCCACTTTAAACTAATCACTATATCTGACATACACCAATTTTCATTGGTGTATGTTTTTTGGTTTATTCGATTCAATAGAAGATAAGCCTAATGTACTTCCCTCATCTTTCCCAATATATTATTTAGAAAGATTGTTAACCGAATGAATATCTACTTTTCAAATTAAGAAATTTGTCACTAAACTAATAGAAGATAATAATTCTATATTTTGTTCTATATTTTTCCTATCTAAAATTCCCCCTACTTATTTATCTAACCATTAATTCTACTTATTATATTCTCTATTAGATATTCACCATAATTATCCATACTAACACAACATGCTATTATGATAGAATCATATTAGTCCCTTATTTTAGGTAAAAAGACATAATTTTTAAGTATTTCTTTCACCTACATTAAAATTTGGTATAATTCTAATTAATTGTAACGGGGTCTAAAGTATTAGATTTTTTTACTAGATTCATAGTTTATTACTAATGTATGAAGGAGAAAAAGATGTTAAAAAAATTACTATCCATGTTGCTTTCATTTGTTTTACTGATTTCTATACTGCCAATTTTCGAACATAATGCCTATGCTAGTGTTAACGAACCACAAGTACATGTAAAACTTAAGAATTACCTCGGAAATAAAACACAAGTTACTCTTAAACCATCCGGAACCTATAAAACCATTGATGGCAAAGTTTCTTTAAACAGCAACACAGAATATATCCTTAAATTAGAGCAATCTCAACTAAAATTGTATCAAGGAAGCAAATCTATTTATCAATCCACTTCCTTTACTCTAGCTTCTTCCGACTCAGACAGCTCCTTATCGATTAATAATCGTTCATATAAAGGATCTTTTGAATTTATTATGGAAACAATAAGTGGCAAAAACTATATTAGACCAATTAATACGGTTGGTATGGAAGATTACCTTAAAGGGGTTGTTCCGCGAGAAATGCCAGCTTTATGGGATCTTGAAGCGTTAAAAGCTCAAGCCGTTGCAGCACGTACTTATTCTTGGAATTATGGTGGTCAGACAATCACAGATACTATAAACCATCAAGTTTATGGCGGACTAACTGATTCCCATCCTAACTCCAATAAAGCTGTAGATTCTACTACTGGACAAGTCTTAAAATATAATGGAAAACTAATCAGTGCCGTATTCTCAGCAAGTAATGGTGGCGTAATGGAGGCTGCTAAGAATGTTTGGGGATACGAATATGGATATCTAAAAAATGAACTCGATCCTTATGATACAAGCTTTAATTGGGATTTTAGCTTGCAAAAAACGCAAATCGACATGAAAGACAAAGATTTAGTTAAACCAGATACATGGTGGAAAAATGCGTCTGAAAAAGATAGTAAAATTATCTCCCTTATTAAAACTTGGTTAAATAATAATGGGTATAAAGATAAAGATATCAAGATTGTCTCAATTCCAACTCTTTCTTTTAATAACCCTTCTTCCACAAAACGTGTAACTACAGGTTCCATAACGGTTCAGTTTTACGTGAAGGATATAAAAGACAAAGACGGAAAACTAATTTTACAAGAAGTAAAACAAACGAATGTTGCAGCATCAAGAGTTAGAGCAATGATAGGAATAGACAATGTAAAAAGTTATCTTATTACAAAAAGCTCCTCTAATTCAACTGCTCATAGCATTGCTGGAAAAGGGTACGGTCACGGAGTTGGCTTGAGCCAATATGGTGCAAATAATCGTGCTAAGGCAGGACAAAAATACAATGAAATTCTAGCATTCTATTATCCTGGAGCTAAACTAGTTACTGAATATACACAGACTGATATTTCTGCTCCCGTTATAAAAGATATAAAAGCTTCGTTCGTTAACTCGAATGATAATGTGAGAATATCATTCAATATCAATAAAGCAGCAACTGTCATAGTAAGAATTAAAGACAGCACTGGTAAAATCGTATCAACACTTTTGAATAACAAATCTTTAAACGCAGGTAGCTACTCCTACACTGCTGATGCTTCAAGTTGGAGCAACGGAAGCTATACAACAGAAGTTATAGCAACAAACAGTAATAATCAAACAACTTCAAGTAGTGCCATTGTTCAAGTATCAAAAGTAGAAGCACCAACTATTAGTTCAATCAGCACTAAATATGATTCAGATCCAAACAGAATAGTTGTTTCCTTTAAAGGAAACCAACCAACAAAAACAACTGTAATAATAAAAGATAACAACAATAAAGTTATCAAAACATTAGCAAGCAATCAATCAATCGCTGTTGGAACAACTTCGTATAATTGGGATGTATCAAATGTCAACAACGGAAACTATACTCTAGAAATTACATCTGTTAATAGTGTTGGCAAATCAAGTTCTGCTAAACAAAATTTCACTTTAAAAAAAGCAGAAATAGTAGCTCCTTCTATTAAAGATATAAAAACAAGCTATACCGCAAGTAACAACCAGGTAAAAGTTAGTTTCCATGTTGATCAAACAGCAAAAACAACTGTCGAATTGAAAGATAGCAACAATAAAGTAATTAAAACGCTAGCTAGTGATGAATCAAAGGCTGCTGGTACGAGAACGTATAACTGGGATGTTAGCAAAGTTAATAATGGAACCTATACTGTTGCAATAACTTCAACTAATAATAGTGGACAGAAAAAGACAGCTACTCAAAAATTCACTTTACAAAAGCCAACTGCTCCTACTATAAAAGACATAAAGACAAACTATACAGCAAGTAACAACCAGATGAAAATTAGTTTCAATGTTAATCAAACGACCAAAACTACTGTGCAAATTAAAGACAACAAAAATAAAGTCATCAAAACATTAGCAAACAATCAATCAATTGCCACTGGTACGAGAACTTATAACTGGGATGTTAGTAAAGTTAATAATGGAACCTATACTGTTTCAGTCACTTCTACTAATACTAGTGGGCAGAAAAAAACGGCTAATCAAAAATTCACTTTAAAAAAAGCAATTGCTCCCACCATTAAAGAGATGAAAACGAGCTATGATACATCTGGCAATAAAATCAAAGTTAGCTTCCATGTTAACCAAGCTTCGACAACAACTGTAAAAATCGTAAATGGTAAAAACAAAGTCGTCAAAACCCTTGCTTCTAATAAGTCCATAAAAGCAGGAATTCATTCTTATACATGGAATGTTGGCAATGCAAGTGATGGAAGCTATACTGTATCTATTGAATCTGTAAATGGTAGTAAGCTAAAAAAAACAGCTACTAAAAAGTTTACGTTATATAAAGTAAAGACAGGGACTGTTAAGGCAACAAATCTAAATATTAGACAAAAGCCGAATGCGTCATCCAAAAAAGTCGGTTCAATACCTAATAACAAGAAAATAACAATTTTTGAAAAAAGCGGAGCTTGGTATAAAATTAAATATGGTAAAGTTACTGGCTATGTTTCAGTACAATACGTAAAGAATGTGAAATAATAAATAAGAAGTAAGGCAAATCTAGCCTTACTTCTTTCCTTTCTATTTACTACATAAAAAACAAAAGACCCTCCTTCATTCTTGAAGGGGGTCTTTTACTATCGATTTTTATCAGTAGAATATCTTATATCATTAATAAATTTTAAAATAGGTTTATAGTTCTTTCCAACTAAACCTATCTTTTCAACAATTAATTCAATTACTAATAATACAGTAACTATTAGGAGTATTGCTCCCCATACTTTTGCCATTGAAAAAATCACCGCAACTAGTCCAAAAAAAGATGCCATTGCATAAATTATAATAACCGTTTGACGATGTGTAAAACCAACATTTAACAAGCAGTGATGTAAATGCGACTTATCTGGAGCCATCAATGGCTGCTTATTAACTAATCGACGAATAATAGCAAAAAATGTATCTGAAATAGGAACTCCTAGAATAATTACTGGAATAATAAAAGAGATTAACGTAACATTTTTAAATCCTAATAGAGACATTACCGCAATAATATAGCCAAGAAATAATGCTCCCGTATCTCCAAGAAAAATCTTTGCAGGATAAAAATTGAAAAATAAAAACCCAAGTGTACTTGCTAAAACAATGGAAGATATAGCAATTACATATCCATTCCCCATAATCATTGCCATACCAGTGATCGTAAATAAAGCAATACAGGAAACACCTGAGGCAAGCCCATCTAATCCATCAATTAAATTAATTGCATTCGTTATGCCGACAATCCAAAGAACGGTTATCGGTATATCCAAGAATCCAAATTCCAATTGTCCTCCGAATGGCAAGTTAATAAATTCAACTTGTACGCCACCCCAAACAACAACAATTATAGCGGCGATTGTTTGAGCAAGAAACTTAATCTTTGCAGAAAGATTATAAATATCATCCAATACTCCCGTTAACACTATAATGACACTACCAATCAATATTGGATAATGGTAAGCTTTATCCGGATTAACTACTAATGCACCGATCACAAAACTAATGTATATAGCTAAACCGCCCATACGAGGCATAATTTTTTGATGTACTTTTCTTTGTTCTGGTTTATCCATTGCTCCAACTTTAAATGCAAGCTTTTTTACTAATGGAGTAAGTAAGATAGAAGCAATGAAACATACCACAAGCATTATATAAATCATGCAAATCCTCCCTAATGCCTTAATTAACGTACTTCATAGGCATCTATTCTTGCATATAATCGAAGTTTATTATAACACAATACCTACTGGCATGTTTATATTAATTTCATCATTATTTTACATTTATATTACATTTTTTATAAACTAAATTTAAATAACTGCTTATTATTATATATGACGTATTTCATTTTAGAAAGTTTCATCTTAAATTTTTTTATTAATTACCTAAAATTAAACTCAATTCTAAATTTTTTATAATGAAGAGTTTTTAGATTATTGTTTTGAAATGTTTAATATTTTTTTCAACTATTGCTTTAAAACGTTCTAAGTTAGTTCATACTATTAAAAATAAAAAACAATATAAAATGAGGGATAGAAATGAAAATCTGGACGTTCAACAGAACAAACCTTGAAAATTTACAGCACTATAATAGCAAACTATTCTACAGCGATGATGAAGAAGGCGAAGAATTATTAGATATACCCTCAAAAATAGCAATAAATGAGCAAGATTAAACATACTCATTTAGCAAATACTTCCTAACAAAAAGATCTATATAAAGTGGTAAATTCACCTCGTATAGATCTTTTTTTTGATTAGGAGATAGACAGATATTATCCTAATTATTATGAATTAATTGCTCTTATCCATCTCTCTTCATACTTTTGATAATTAAAACGTTCATTTACTTCTAGTGCGTTCTTGGACAATTGATTTCTAGTATCGTCATCAGACAAAATCTTTACTACTTTTTCAGCTAACTTCTTTTTATTTCTACATGGTACTAAAAACCCATCTATTCCATCTCGAATAATATCACTTGGTCCATATTTACAATTATACGAAACAACCGGAGTTCCTACCGCCATGCTTTCTGTAATAACCATTCCAAAACCTTCATAATCAGATGTCAAAATAGAACAGGATGCGGACTGATAAACTGCAGATGCTGCATTCGTAAACTCTTGTAACATTATATTTTTCTTTAAATTCAATTCTTCTATTAACGCTTCTAACTTTACTTTTTGGGGACCAAATCCATAAATATGCAATTGAGCATCTGGTATCTTTTTTACAACATATTTGAATGCTTTAATTGCTTCATCAATTCTCTTCTGAGATTCAAATCTTGCTAAATAGACTACTAATTTTGGATTATATTTCTCCACTGTAGCAACCTTCATTTCAGGCACAGCATGGGGAATCACATCAAATGTAGGGAGATTCCCCACTAATGTTCCAATGTCTTTCTTTTGATCATTCGTTAAAAAAATGACCTTATCATATTCATGAATTCTATTGAGAAAGGATTTCCATGTTTGCTTAGTATCCGCTCTAGTATTGTATGGCCAGGAATAATGATTGTTATGTAGAACAGCAACTCTTTTTATATTCTCTACCTTTAAATCAAGAACGAGACCATCAGAAAAACGTGAATCAGAGAAAGCAACCGGATTCTCAATATCTTCTAACTTTTCCTGCACCCAAAAAGTAAATAATTTATATAGTGATTTAAATTCGTGGCAAGTTGGTTCATACAAGAGAGAACGTCCTTCTTTTTTAGTATAGTCATCTATCCAAACAGTCATATAGCACTTCCCATTTTTAGCATAATAACTTTTTAGTCTTGGACTATTATTTATTGGGTCCATGAATTGTGAGCACACCAAATAGCCATTTTTATCATACTCATCTCTGCGAGTTCGATTCCGACTTTCACTCATATAATCAACAAATACTAACCTTCCCTCTTTATCGAATCTTTTATATTTTATATAAACACCATTTTTATAGTAACGATAAGAAGGCAATTCATTTCCCTTATCAATAAACTCATATAAGCCCTCTTCTTTGATTATATTGTTTTTAGGTTCTTTTATATCTACTTTATTATCGCCTACCTTTTTTGATAAATCATGGAAACAATTAAACACCTGTACACGCTTATCTAATCGACCTGTACTATATAATTCCTGTAGAATATCTTCAAAATCTGGTTGGAAGCTTAAAGTAAGAATATAAACTTGATTATAGTATTTTATTAATGTATTCGCTCTTGTAAGAATCGCTTTAGTGAGCCCACCTCTTACTATATTTAGTGATTTAAATATAAATACTGGAGTATAATTTACTTCCATTACTTTCTCCCTTTCTTTCGCTATATTTACTATTTCATTGTTGACTGAAACATACGTAGATAAACATACAGAAAATCTATTGTTCTAATAAGTTAGTCAAGTCTTCTAGATAGAATGGATTAAATAACTTGGTCAGTGATATTCAGACTTAGTATGCAACTAGATATAAATTTTTTAAACAAAGGTGTGTAACAAGTAGCTCCTTCATTTTTTTGTAATTTTCATAATATTCTATCTCACTAACGAGAAAAATGTAGGTATTACTCAGAAACACTATCTGCTTGAATATCGTAACAATAGTCAAAAGGGACAGTTAATTTCATAAGAATAGAAGAATTTAAATTAAGCTGATAAAACTCATTTAGAAGAAACAAAAGCATGATTGTAACCGTCAAGTAAAAATGAACATTTTTTGCTCGTTTGTAATGAACACTTTTGCTAAAGATACAGCTGCCTATTATTTGCGATCGCCATTTATGTAAGAACCTTTACATCATATAACTGACGATCTAAATTGACAGCCGTAATCCTTGATTATCCATTTATTCAATGTTCTCCTACCAAACCTGTTTAAAATGGGTGGAGAAAAATACCTCCTAAACTTAGAACGGCATAATTCCTAGTAAGTTCTGTAATTGTTCCTTCAGTTGTGATTTCTCTTTTTCTAATTCGATCACTCTTTGTCTATAATCCTCAACTTCTTCTAATAATCTACTAATCTTTAGCTGGTCATCTATTCCTTGTTCATATGCAGTCCCTTCCCATCTATATGCTGCTAAGAAGTTATAAACTGCTCCTTCCTCTATAATAGTATTCCCTTCTTTTTCAACTCCTTTGAGTTTTCCTTCTTTTAACCATTGTTTTACCATCTGCACATCACATTTTATCCCATATGAATGAATAAGTAGGGTAGCTTCATTTTCATTTAATAATTTAACCATCTTTTAAAACCTCCGGCTTACTGAGTTAACTGATTCTAAATAGTTTTGCCACCTTTAAATAGAATTTTGTAGTTATCGCTTATTTTCCATTTACATTTTTTCTTGAAATACATGCTGTCTATTTTTCATGCGATAACTTTCGCCATTCATGCGAATAACCTCTACTCGATGTAACAAACGGTCCAAAATTGCTGTAGTTATACCTTGATCTCCCATTAGCTCACTCCATTGGTCAGGACTCTTATTTGAGGTTAAAACAATCGAACTTCGTTCATACAAGTGATTAACCAGTTGAAAGAATAGGTTTGCCTCACGTTGATCCATTGCCATATACATCAAGTCATCGATGATTACTAAATCAGATGCCTGTAATCTTTTCAATTGCACCTGTGATTTATGCGCAAATTCTTGTGTTTTCAGTAGCTGGATTAGTTCGCCCATTGTCACAAAATACACTTGGAATCCTTTTTGGATAGCCTGTATTCCTAGCCCTACGGCTAGAAACGTTTTTCCTACACCAGGAGGTCCTAATAAAATTAAATTATACTGTTTTTCTAGCCAGCTAAATTCTTGAAGTTGTGTTAACTGCCGTTCTGTAATGGCAGTTTGTTCTTCTACATTGAATTCATGAAGCGTTTTAACAAAAGGGAAACGAGCCCATTTCATTCTTCGCTCCATACTTTTTATCTCACGTTTATTTAGTTCGAATGTTGTAACTGCTTCTAAGAATTCTAAATAAGTCCATGATGCTTTTTCTGCTTCACGAAGGAGTTGAGGAAGTTCCTCTGCAGTTTCAGCTAATCTTAGTTGGCGAAAGTAGTCTTGTAACTCCTTGACGGTTTTATTCATTGGATACACCCTCCAAAATGCTTGTATATGTACTTATAGAGCGTGTTGTTACTTTAATTTTTGTTTTAGAAGTTGGCACAATATTACTCTTATAAATTGCGGAAATAGATTCTGTATTTGACTTACTTAAATAATTAACCACATCGCGGAAATCATTGGCGCTATAAAGTTTTTCGTAGATACATTTTTGAAGTGCCTGATTAATCCATTCTGGATCGCTTTTTATGACAGATAAAAGAATAGCTAGTTGATCGCGTCGATAACGAGTATAGATTTGACAAATTTCATCTATATAGGCTCTTGCATCTTCCTGCTTTTCAAAACTAGAAATGACGCTTTGTTTTATCTCCTCAATTCCTTTAGAACGGTCGCGTGAATGATTTCTATTCTTAATAAGTCTACCTTTTTCATTACTAATTTTATGTTCAGCTAGTATCTCGCCATCTGCCTGAGTTAGAATAATCAACGTATCTTGTTTTATTTTGAGGTACACTTGATTGTCTGGTTGCGACCCATAAGTTCCAACAGGAACTGAATAACGATTTGACTTGAAGCGAATCGTATTGTCCTTATTTATGTTCCTTGGTATAATTACTGTATGGTTACTTTCTAATGAAAGTATAGGGGAGACTGGCTGTAAGTGTTGCTTTTCGACGAGAAACACTTCAACTGGTCTCTTTTTCGTTGTATTATGTACATTCTTATTACCTGTACGATCTAACCATTGTAATGCACTTACATTCCAACTCTCAATGTCTTTAAAGACGCGACTATCTGCGAAATTACCTTTTATGTATTTCACCACGTTTTCTATCATCCCTTTTGACTCAGGATCGGCTTTTCGACATAAGTGTACGCGAAACTTACGTTCTTTTATATAGGCTTGAAATTCTGACGTTAAAATTAAATCTCCTGCATTTTCACTAACGGAAAGTAAATGGTCTTGATCATAAACAATTTCCTCTGTATAACCACCAAAAAAGCGAAATGCATTTTCGTGACAGCGAATGGCATCCTTTGTTGTAAAAGGCCGGTCTAGCCACTCCATATATTTATAACGTGAATGCGCCAAGACAAAAGCGATGAAATACAATTTAACTTCTTTTTTCTTTATCGTTTTCTGCTTTGTTTCACCCCAGTCCACTTGTAGCTGCTTAGCCATCGGCTGTTCAGGTACAGCCTCGTAATGTCTAACAATGGCTTTTTTCTCAATCTGATATATTTCGCGAATTTCTTTTACATAAGAACGTACCGTGCTTTCTCCAATCTCTAAATTGGGATGACGTTCTAATAGCCAATCTTGAATTTGTGCAGCACTTAAATGAGGGTACTCCTCTAACCAAGCTACAATCCAATCCCGATAGGGATCTAGTTTTTTAGGCTTTTGAAGTGGGTTTCCTAAATACTCCTGTGCTTCTTCAAAAGACATTCCTAAATACTTATAGACAGTCCCCCGATTAATTTTTAAATGTTTAGCAATTTGAGCAATCTTTAATTTACGCTTAAATAGTTGATGAATCTCAATATATAACACTAACTTTCCCTCCAAGTCTTTAACCTCCAGTAAACGAATAATTCTAGTTTACTAGATTGTCTATATGTTTGGCGAAAGTGTTCACGGGATTCTAGCGAAAACTGTCTATTTTATTCTAGCGGTTACAATGATCTTCCTTATAGAATTTATATAGTGGTTATCTATAATATCCAAAGATACCAGTTAAACGTACAAACCTAATTTAGTTTTCCATAAAAAGGGGTACAACAATGTTTAAAAATTTTATCATCAATACTACTTATGTAATTTAGAGTTAGTTGTAGATATAATTTAAAATAACAAAAAAAGCTAGATGTGATTGAGGTCTCCAAAAAATCGTTAAGGTTTCCTTTACACATCTAGCTAATATATTATTTAACTTTCAAACCCTTTTTCTCTAAAAGCTTGCTTTTCCTCAGGGGACATTTTATTATATGTCTTTAAAAACTCCTCATAAGAGGATAAAACCTCATTTATACTTCCAATCATCTTAACTTGTCCATGCTCAATCCAGATTCCTTTTTGACAAAATTGCTTCATCTGTCCAATAGAATGACTTACAAAGAACATCGTCTTACCACGCTCTTTAAACTCTTCCATTTTCGCTAAACATTTATCTGCAAACGCCTTGTCTCCTACTGACAATGCCTCATCTATAATAAGAACATCAGGATCTGTATGAACAGAAATACCAAACCCAAGTCTTGATTTCATTCCACTTGAATATGATTTTACTGGCTGATCAATAAATTTTCCTAATTCGGAGAACTCAATAATCTTTGGTTCAAGCACTTTTATCTGGTCTTTAGTAAAGCCAAGCATCAAACACTTTAGTTCAATATTTTCACGACCCGTTAATTCATTATTGACACCCGCTGCTACAGCTATAAGAGATGCTTGTCCGTCAATTAAAACCTCACCAGATGTAGGCGGAACAATTCCTGCAATAATATTAGATAAAGTAGATTTACCGGATCCATTTACTCCAACAAATCCTATAACATCGCCATGGTCTGCTTCAAAACTAACGTTTCTTAAAGCATAAAATGGTTCTCCATAATCTTTAGGAAAAAATACATCCTTTAGTTTTTCCGATTTATTATTATATAACTTATATCTTTTTGTTAAATTTTTCACTACAACAGATTTTTCCATCTAACCACTTCCAATTATAAAAAGTCAATAAAGTGTCTTCTGAAACGCACATGCATATAAGATCCTATAGTCAATAATAGGAAAACTACAGCCCAAAAGTATATCGTTATAGCTGGATGTTCTATAATAAACCAACCTTGTCCTAATAGGGCATATCGATATCCTTCTATTAAATAATAGACTGGATTTAATTTCATGATAAATTTAAATGTATCACCTAAATTATGCACTGGCCACAATATAGGAGTTACATACAACAGAACTCTCATTAGGGATTGTAACAGCATTTGAAAGTCACGAACTATAGTAGCTATAGTCGATGTAATAAGTGATAATGAAAATAAAAAGATAATGGCTGCAAATAAGAAGTACGGTAACTGAATATAATATATAGATATTGGATAACCAATAAATTGAAAAATTATAATAACAGCAACCATTAATAAGAGCTGCGGATATAATAAGGACAGCATGACATAAGACGGAATGGCACTTAACGGAAAATTCATTCTTGAGACCATTCGTAACCTAGTGTATATAGATTTAGATCCTTGCGTTATAGCTGGATAAATGAAAAACCACAGCACAATCCCAGCTAGCATCCATATAAAAAAAGGTATCTCTTGTCCATTTGCACCATCAACAGTTGGTCTTTTTTGAACATATCCAAAAACAAACCAATAGATTGCAATTTGAATACCAGGATTGATAAACTCCCATAATATCCCCAAATAATTATTCCTATTTGAACTCTTAAGTTCATACATAGACAATCTTCTTATTAAATGAAAATTATCTATTTGCTCTTTTATAACATTGATAATAGAACTCATTTTTATTATGCCCTTCCTAAAACAAACCTAATTGTATTTATTTTTTTATCATTATTTTTATTTAAAGTTATTATTATCCTATAAGTAAGTGATTCTTCCTTTTTATCTCATCTCTTTATGATTCAGTTTATGTATATTCCCTCCCTTAGCTTTTAAAGTAATAGCCTACATATTTTATCATATATCTTCATTTTCTTCTAATATTCTTCCCAAATTTAATTCACTTTTTACGCTAATTCGAAACATTAAATTCTTTATACAGGAAATTATAAAAGAATAAAGTATAATTTTTTTCAGTAGATTATTCTTTTATAATAAAAAAAAAGAAAATCTTTTTATACTTATAAGATAAATTGCTATACTATACAAAGACCAATGTTAAAAGAGGAGTATATTAAAAATGGCCATAAAAAATTTTTTCAATAAAATATTTACATTAATTGAGCTTATTAGATTACCTTATATTAAACGAGCAACAGATAGAGAATTTAAAATGATTAATTCATATACTGACTATTTTAAAAAGAAAGCTATACTACATAACACTATATTATACCAGTCTCATAATGGAATGGGGATGTCCGATAGTCCTTTAGCTATTTTTAAGGAACTTATTTCCCATCCAAGCTACAAGGGTTATAAACATATATGGGTCGTAAATGATATAAATAATCCCACGATTAATCAATATAGTTCTATGTCTAATGTTAAATTTGTTAAACTTCATAGTGATGAGTATTTAATGTATCTTGCTTCTGCAAAATACTTAATTAATAACCATTCATTTCCAAGCTACTTTCAAAAAAGAGAAGAGCAAATTTATGTGAATACATGGCATAATACACCTTCCTTATATGATGAAAGCTCTAACTATGGGAGAGTTTATGCAAATACTCAAAGAAATTTCTTACAAGTAGACTACCTACTTACAGATAGTTTGCAAAACGCAAAAAATTTGATGGGTTCATATGATTTAGATGGTATATTCAAAGGGAAAATTTTAGCAGAAGGCTACCCGAGAATTGATTTGGTTTTGAATTCAAATAGTCAATTGGTTAAGAAACAGTTATCAAATTGCACCACCTATAAGAGCAATCAGAAATTAATCATTTATTCTACAACATGGAAAAATGAGTACTTCAGTAAACAAAATGATGATATAAAACTAACAGATTTCCTTGCACAACTAAAGCTGAATATTCCTACAGGATTTCAACTTTTACTAAATATTGAGGGACTTCCTCCTGCTACTATAAATGAAAATTTAAAGGATCTCATAATTCCTTCCTATATGGACATAAATGAAATATTATCTATTACAGACTTTCTTATTTCAGATAATATGCATATTATAAATGACTTTGCTTTTACAAATCGTCCAATAATATTTTTTACTAACGAAGAAGTTGATTCTTTTGAAATTCCAGTTAAAATTTGTACAGATTTAACTGCTGTTACTAAAGCCATGAGAAACATGTCTAATACCTTAACTTCTGACATAAAATATGGAAGTGAAACGAGTAAGATAACACCAAAAATTATAGATTCCGTTTTAAACAACAATTCTTCATGGAAAATCTATAGTATAGCAAATGAAAAAACCAATTTAATTTTCTATTGTGGAGGTTTTTTAAATAACGGTATTACCACTTCTGCCATTAACCTTATAAACAATATTGATTACGATAGGTTTAATGTGATTGTAGTGGACAATATAAGAACAGACAAAGCATCCATTGAGAACTTCAAAAAAATTAATCATAACGCAACAAAGTTAATTAGAGTTGGCGCTATGAATATTTCTGTAAGCGAATGGTATATCCATCATTACATCACTAAAAAAGGATTAATTAATAACCGATTAGAAAAATATCTTCCTTTTAACTTATATAAAAGAGAGGCTCAAAGGCTTTTCGGTAATATAGATTATGATGTGGCCATAGATTTTAGTGGATATGTTCCATTTTGGTCATTTATATTTGCTTTCGGGGGATTCAAAAAGAAAGCAATATACCAACATAACGATATGCATGCTGAATACTATAAGAAAATCAACAATAAATTTAAACATAAACAAAAGATGAATCTAATTTTTCCTATCTATAAATATTTCGACAAAATAATTGCTGTTTCCAAAAATACAAGAGATGAAAATATTAAAAATCTTTCTAAATATATGGAAGAGACCAAAACAGTTTATGTTCATAACTGTATAGATTCAGAAAAAATTAAGCAACAGATCAAAGTAAATGAAGAAATGGTTTTGGAGGAGACTACCTTTTTACTCTCTAGCAAGGACATTTCTGATGGAAATTTGCAAATTAAAGGTATAAAAAAACCAACTAAGAATAAAATTAACTTTGTTACTATGGGAAGACTTTCTCCTGAAAAAGATCATGAAAAATTATTAAGGGCATTTAAAGAATTTTATACGAAAAAGAAAGATAGTATGTTATATATTATTGGCGAAGGAGTTCTTGAGACACAATTAAAAGAATTGACTTATAATTTAGGATTACAAAAAAATGTAATCTTTACAGGCCAATTAACAAATCCGTATTCTCTAATTAGCCAATGTGATTGTTTTATTCTTTCGTCTAATCATGAAGGACAGCCTATGGTGCTATTAGAAAATCTTATTATTGGCATGCCTATAATAGCTACAGATATACCTGGAAATAGAAGTATTTTGCAAGAAGATTATGGATTAATTGTTGAAAATAGTGTAAATGGATTAGTTCAAGGTATGGAACAATATTTGAATAATAATCTACCAAGATTTAATATGTTTAACTATACGTCTTATAATAAAGAAGCATTAGATAAATTTTATAAAGAAATTCTTTAAACAGAAAAAAGAATCTCCAACTTTTACACTAGTAGGAGATTCTTTTTTCTATCATTATAAATTCGCTAACATGTCAATCCATTTTTGTGATATTTCTTTTTCATTATATCTTTGGACAACTTCTGGACCATTTTCAGACATTCTTTGATACAATTTTTTATTTTTTAATAATTCAATTACAGCTTTTGCAGTAGCATCTATGTCATATTTTTCTGTTATAATGCCATCTACTCCATTTCTAACTACTTCGTTTGGGCCATACCTTGTATTATAAGATACAATTGGAGTTCCACAAGCTAAAGCTTCGTTGATAACTAGTGGAGATCCCTCATATAAAGAGGTCATTAACATAACAGAAGCTTTCTGTAATTCTGCTATTGGATTATCGGTAAAACCCTTGAGCTGGATATTATTTTCTAGATTCAATTCTTTAATTTGATTTTCTAACTCTTTTTCTAGCGCACCATATCCGTATATGTGGTACTTTACATTAGGAATTTTTTTTGCAACCTTTTTTATAACTTGTATAGCATCTTTTAAATTTTTTTGTCGATGATATCTTGCTAAAGAAATGACTAAATTCTCTTCCCTCGTTGTGTGAAATATCTCCACTTTATTTTGAAAATGTGGTATAACTACCATTTTATTTTCATGACCAAACACCTTACTTATATCTTTATATTGTTCATTAGTAAGCACTACTAATTTATCTATACTGTTAATATTTTGAAATAGCGGTTCACAAGTTGGTTCCAATTTCGTAATATCATCATATGGAGTTTTAAGATGCACGTTATGCAAAATAAAAATTTTCTTTAAATTTTCATGCTTTATATTCATAAATGGAAGAACAAATTCTCTTTTATCTATAAAAAGCACAGGATTACTAAACATATTTACTATTCCTTGTAACCAACCTGCTAATAATTCTAATTCATTTTGGTATTCTTGACCATTAATATGATAAAAGAAATTAGTTTCTTTTCCTGTATTTATATCAACTTTTGTAGATAGCACTGATGTTCCATCAGGTGAATAATAACAATTAAAAGCTGGTTTATTTTTTAATTTATCCATATGTATTACTTTTCTAGTATTTCCATTAGAATCAAAAATTTCTTTTCTAACCCTTGTCCACGGCACCTCAAAATGATCAACAAATTCAATGTTATTCTCTCTGTATAACTCATACATTACATAATGACCAGACTTATTAAAACATCTATAAACATTAGGGTTATTTTTATCCTGATATCTCATGTTTTCATCCAAAAATCTTGCTTCTTTTGAGTTATTAATATAAGTTTGATTATTTATAAATTGATCCGTTGATTCAAACAAGTTGAAAATTTTTACTTTTTGATCTATATTTCCGTTACTCTTATGATACTCTACTAGTTCGTTAAAATTGGGATGATAATTAAAAGTACAAATTATTACCTCATTATATTCTTTTATAAGCGCGTTCACACGATGGTATATTGCCTTAGTTACTCCTCCATTTTTTTTAAATATATTTCCCATTACCATTATAGGAGTTAGATTACTATTTTTCATAAAACAACTCATCCTTATTCTTATTTTAACCTTTTTAACCCTTTATAACTTTTACTAACCATATATATTTTGGGAAGATGTTGAATAAAGGACATCTTCCCTATATTGTAAATAATTAAACCTGAATATAACTATAAAACATTTCCATAGCAGACTTATTATATTCTACGTAGTCAAACTTCTTAAATGTTGGTTTTACTTCTCTCATTTTTTTTAAGCCTTGCACTAAACCTTCTATACTATTCTCCACTAATTCTCCATAGCCATTCTCTAGAACACTTCTATTCCCTGGTATATCTGTTGCAACAATAGGTTTATTTAAGATTAAACATTCCAACAGTACCATAGGCTGTCCTTCATGGTTAGAAGATAAGACGAAACAATCGCAATCTTGTATTAAGGGGAATGGATTATCTAATTGTCCCACCAGATGAATTTGATCATTTAACCCAAAAGACTTAATAGTTGATCTTATCTCCTCTTCTAATTCTCCCGTACCAATAATATATAACTCTGTATCCTTATACTCTTTATGGAATTCTGCGAATGCCTTAATCAATTTAATTTGATCTTTCTCTGGAGACATGCGACCCATGGTTACAAAGTTAAATTTAGATGTATCAGGTACTTTTATTGCATTACCATCTAGGATTTGATTTATGTCCCCATTTTTCTCAATATAATATTCTTTGTTATTCACTTGCACTTTTTCCACTGAGGCAATGGCGTTAAGGACATATTGATAATTAATAGAGTTATGAACATAAACCATTTTTTGATCACTATTGACCACTAGATGAGATAAACCTGCTTTATTCTTATTTCTTGTATGCTTAGATACCGCAATAACATGATCATACTTATTATAAAGCGGAAAAATAACACTTAGATTTTCCTTATGTTTATATTCATTATCTACGATTTTATCATATTCCTCCATCATATCATTATGTTGGAAAATAGCTTTTTTGGAAATATCATTCGCTGCAAAAAGAATACTCCAAAATTTAACATAACCGCTAAAGTCAATTGCTATATCTATATCAACTGTCCCAAACATGCGTTTGAATTCTCTTTTGTACATAGTAATAATATCTTCTTCTAGATAATTCATTGGACCTTTTTTATAAAATTGTTCAGCTGCATAAGCAAATAATTGATTTTGACTTTCTAGCTCATTCAATGAGACATTCATACTTCCAACTCTATATAATTTCTTCACATGATTATTTAACTTCATGAAGTTTTTTGAACTTTCTTCATCAAATTCTGATTTGTCCGCTACAATAACATTGTATCTCTCGTAATCAATATTATTCATCAGATTGACAGCAGAAGTAGTGACTCCATTATTTAAGAAACCTCCACAATACATAACAATTGTTTTTTTATCATTTTTTACCGAATAAGTATGTTGCTTATTCTCGAAAAATACTGTATCAATTACTCTTTGTGTGCTAGCACCGTCTTCTAAATATAAAAATTCATTTATACATTTGTCCAACTTTTCATTAAATACGTCCTGATAATTTGATGCATTTTTAATCTCTTTTATCACACTTTCAATGGTAGAACAGATAGCCCCCGGCATATCATCTAAGTTTAAATAAAAACCTCTATCACGTTCGTATTCTTCTCGATCATAGGCATAAAAGATAACCGGTTTTTTTGTTGCTAAAAAGTCAAAGAAAATACTTGAATAGTCCGTAACAAGAATATCTACATCACTAAATAACTCATTACTATCAATTTTATCCGGAACTACATCGAAATCTAATTTGTTTTGCTTTATATATTTCTGCATTAACGTATGAACTTTTAATAAAATGACATATTCTTTCCCTAGTACTGACTTAAGCTTTCTCATGTCTCTTATTATCTTATTGATTTCACCAGAAACATTCCCAACTTCGCCCCTCCATGTTGGGGCATAAAGAATCACTTTTTTATCTGTTTTAATATTTAATTTATTAGCAAGTACATTGTTATCTTCTTTCACCAAGTCAATCCGTGGGTAACCTGATTCAATTATCTGTCCATTATATATTCCCCTTAAATCATGAGAATCAATAATTTTGTCGATGGTAAATTTATTAGGTGAAACTAAGTAATCTGTATGTAGAAAATTTCTCATGAGATTCTTATGCTGACCTAATGATCCTTCCATATCTTTACCTAATGTTTTTAATGGCGTACCATGCCATGTATTAACATAAATTTGCCCTTCTTTTTTTATAAAGTAAGGAGGAAAAGATGTATTATTAATTAAATATTTACAAGAAGCTAAGTATTGGAGATATTCCTCTGAGTTTACTCTAACAAATTCCACATTTGGCAAATTGAGATACTCTTTAGGGCAATCGTTTAAGTTATTTAGTGCCCAAACATGATGAAAATCAGAGAACCTCGGATCCTTAATTAGTGTTTTGAAAATTGCATAAGGATTACAAGTCATATTTTTCCCGTGGAAACTTTCATAAAAAATAGTATTATCTCTGACTTCCAAAATCTCATAATAATTTGTATAATCAACTACTTGACTAAAACTCTTATTTGTAAAATACATTTTCTCAGTGTTAGTTGAAATATCTCTATTCTTTCTAACAATTAATTCTTTCTTTTCAATCATTTCTTTCTTAATTAAAGTATTAAATTTAGTCTTTTTTCTAGATCTTCCATTTGGGTCTGTTACATTAATTTCATAACCAGTTATTTTTTCCACTGTTTTCCTAGCTAATCTTAGTGGTTTTAAGATATTTTTCTTCAAGTTTATTTCCCCTTATACGGTGATATTAATTTTAACTTTTACCTTACGTTTCTTTTTTATTCTATAGAAAATAATTCATTAAGAATAAATCATATTTAATATTCAACCATTATTATAATGTTTTTATATACTTAATTCTACCGTTTAGGCAAGATAGATTAATTCCCCATAATAAAAAGGGGAACGCTCCTATTTCCCCTAAAAGTAACAGTTAAATATTATTTTGCTCTCCTACAAGTTTTTGCGTTAGCTGAATTAAATAATCCTTTAAGGGTTCACTAAGATCTTCACGCTTTAACGCAAATTCAATTGTAGTTTGAATAAAACCTAATTGTTCTCCAACATCATAGCGATTGCCCTCAAATTGATAAGCAAATACTCTTTGGATTTGATTTAATTTCTCAATTGCATCCGTCAACTGTATCTCTCCACCTGCTCCTATCTCCTGCGTTTCAAGAAAACGGAATATCTGAGGTGTGAAAATATACCTTCCTATAATCGCTAAATTCGAAGGAGAGGTACCTTGCTTAGGTTTTTCAACAAATCTACTAACTTGATATCTTCTACCAACCTGGCTTGCAGGGTCAATAATTCCATAGCGATGAGTTTCTGATTCTGGAACACTTTGAACACCAATTACCGAAGATAACGTCTCATCGTATTGTTCGATTAATTGCCCTAAACATGGCTTTTTACTATCAACAATATCATCACCTAAAAGAACCGCGAATGGTTCATTTCCAATAAAATTTCTAGCACACCATACAGCATGTCCTAGACCTTTGGGTTGTTTTTGTCGTATATAATGGATATCTACATTTGCCGATTCCTTTACTTTCGCAAGTAGCTCGAACTTTTCCTTTGCAACTAGATTTTCTTCTAATTCCAACGAATTATCAAAATGGTCTTCTATCGCCCTTTTACCTTTTCCTGTTACAATAATGATATCCTCAATTCCCGAGGCAACAGCTTCCTCTACAATATATTGAATAGTTGGTTTATCTACAATAGGCAACATTTCTTTTGGCATCGCTTTAGTTGCTGGTAAGAATCTAGTTCCAAGTCCGGCAGCTGGTATTATGGCTTTTTTCACTCTACTCATTCATTAGCCTCCTTAAGAAAAATAATAATATATTTTATTATTTTTACCTCTTTTTGTCCAACATAACTTCTATATATTATTTTTCCCCTATATTCTCAATAATATTTATTATCGCTTGTATAAATTCAACTTCTTATGATGCATATTAATAGAATAGCGATTAGATTTTGCATTAAGCAACTATTCAAATTAATTATACCTTTTATTGATTCTTTCTGGTATTCTTATATTAGTTATCAATTTTTGTCAAGATATGGAGGATTTAGAAGAATGGATACTAAAAGGCCCAAAAAAAAGAAGCGTAAATGGCTACGAATTACCCTAATAGTAGTATTATTACTATTAATAGGTGTTGGAATTTATATATATAGTGTTTGGAACTCTTTAAATAATGCTGTTGAAACTATGCAGCAACCAATTGAACGGGAAACTTCTAAACGAGATAAAACATTAAGTTTGAATAACAAAGAACCCTTTTCCATATTAATGCTTGGTGTTGATGAACGTGATGGAGATAAGGGACGTTCTGATACCATGATTGTGGTCACAGTTAATCCTGAAAAGAAATCAGCAAAATTATTAAGTATTCCTCGTGACACTCGTACAGAAATCATAGGGCATGGAACAACTGATAAAATCAATCATGCATATGCTTTTGGCGGTGTCGCCATGGCAATGGATACAGTTGAAAATTTCCTTGACATTCCTATTGATTACTATATGCAAATTAATATGGAAGGTTTTCAAGATATCGTTAATGCTGTAGGTGGAGTTACAGTAAATAATGACCTCGATTTCACCTATGAAGGAGTACATTTTAAAAAAGGAACCCTTACATTAAACGGAGAAGATGCATTAAAATTCTCACGAATGAGATACGACGACCCTAGAGGTGACTTCGGCAGACAACTTCGACAAAGAATGATTATTGAAGCTGTTGTGAAAAAAGGGGCTAGTTTAAATTCATTAACTAATTTTCATAATATCTTTGAGGCACTGGGTAAAAATATAAAGACAGACATCACTTTTGATGAAATGGTTGATATCCAAGCTAATTATAAAAGTGCTGCCAATAATATCGAACAATTAACTATCACTGGTACCGGGCAAACAATTAACAAAGTTTGGTATCTAATTGTAGATGAATCAGAAAAAACTAAAATCCAGAATACATTAAAAGAACATTTAAATATAAAGTAAATATAAAAAAGAGCGATATCAAACTTTAGGAGTTGATATCGCCTTTTAATACTTCTTTCCATACTCTTTCTGATGATTTTCCACATTCTAAATAGCAAAACCTTTTGTAGAAGTTTTCAAAATCAACACTTAAACCTTCTAATTCAGCAACCTTTATCGCACCAATCACTTCTTTCGTTGTTTTCACAAGAGGACCTGGAGCTTTTTTTTCAAAATCGAAATAGAACCCTCTGAGTTTATCGCGATATTCCTCGATATCATATACATAAAAGATCATTGGTTTTCTTAAGTTAGCATAATCAAAAAATACAGAAGAGTAATCTGTCACTAAGAAATCTGAGATCAGATAAAGTTCTCTAATATCTTCATAATTTGAAAAATCATATGCAAACCCCTCATATGGTGTTAAATCAAAATTTTCCGCTACAAGATAGTGCATTCTAAGTACTACGATGTATTCATCACCTAATTGCTCTCTCATTAAAGGCAAATCTAATTCTAAATTAAATTTATATTTGCCCCTTCCATAAAATTGATTATCTCTCCATGTTGGAGCATAAAGAATAATCTTTTTATCTGATGGTAATTTAAATTGAACCTTAAGTTCCTCTATTTTTTCATTCGAATTATCTCTATATAATACATCATTTCTTGGATAACCCGATTCAATCATTTTCTTTCTAAAATCGAACGCTCGCTCGAATATTTCAGAGGAATACGAATTGGGGGATATTAAATAATCCCACTTGGAAGACTCTTTAAGAAAATTCTCCTTATATTTAATTGTATCTGTTCCTGGCATATGTACCTCATCCATATCAGCTGCTAATTTTTTTAGAGGTGTTCCATGCCATGTTTGTATGTACTTAGTGTTTCTTGGTTTAGGTATCCATAATGGAAGCCTACTATTGCTAACCCAATAGTTAGCTCTCGCCATCACAAACATCCATTTAATAGAAAATCTCTTAACAACCTCTACATTCTTACCTTCGAAATTGTGTAGATATCTTTTGTCTACACTCCAATATAATTTATAATTAGGATAATTTTCTTTCATATATTCGTATAATGCGCGAGGATTGTCACTATACTGTTTTCCTAAAAAACTCTCAAAAATCACCGTATTTTTTTTTACTGGTAGCATACTTGTTAATTTAAACAATACTTTGTATATTCTTTTTAACATTTTTTTATTTTTCCACTTCTTTAATTTAATTTTAATTTGACTATTCCATTCTCTTCTTCGATTATACACATAAATTTTTGTAGATAAAAACTTTTTTGACTTTGTCTGTTTTACAATAATTTTCCTTTTAAGCCCTTTTATATAGATTAACGCTTCATGACTTATATCTTCAAAGGGAGAAACTTGAACTCGAGGACTATATTTTTCAATTATTTTTGTATCTTTTTCATAAGTTTCTTTTATGTAAAACCTAAAAAACTCTAAACCATCTGTCTGAATATATTTTGGCAAAAACATCTCACCACTATAATAATAAAGAGAATAGTCTTTTTGGAATTCTTTTGTATCCAATATTCTCAAAGGCATTTCTTCCATTAATTCACTATCGTGATTTGTAACTACTAAATATCTTTTAGGGTTAATTTCATTTTTTTGTTGAGTATTAATAACATAACCAGAAAAGGATAATAGACCTTCTCTATCTAGATGGACCTCACTCACTCTTGCAATTATACCATTTCGTATTGTTTTAAAAGATAAATTATATTTATTTGTTGTATATGGATAAACAGTCTTTCCTAAGGACTCATATATATATAACTTAAATTCTAATGGCTCATTCTTGCTTTTTAATCGATATTTTGATTCTGATTTTCCATTATTTATTATTATATATACATCCAGTACATCTATCTCACTGAAAAAAATTTTATTTTTTTCTAAGTCAATTTCTGCTTCCATTAATGCATGGGAATTTTTAATTTTTTTAGTTTTTACAGGAAACACTAATTTTTTTCCTTGATTATTTCTTTTATTAAGTTGTAGTAACAGTTTATTTCCATCTAGCAAATTGAGTTTTATATCAAATGATATTATCATCTCTGTTTCCATAACATTTAAGCTACTTAAAATTATATGAGGTAATTCCTTTTTCAAATTTCACATCTCCTAATTTATACTACACGTTATGTTTTTTATTATTACTATTGATAATATAGAGAATAAACTAGTCTTATTATGTAATACTAAAATTACATATTTATTCCGCCAAATTACAAATTATTTGTATTTACTTGTCAGTTTAAAGGAAGTGCTTTAATATATAAGAATGAAATAAATCCTAATACCATCTTTACCAAGTTTCCATCTTAATAAAATAAAAAAGAAAATAATATTTAGGCTCATACTTAAAATAATTTATTTAAATAGGAGGCAAACAATGAAGAAAGTAATTACTTATGGAACCTTCGACTTATTACACTGGGGCCATATTAATATCTTAAAGAGAGCTAAGGAATTAGGCGATCATTTAACAGTTGCCCTTTCCAGCGATGAATTTAATGCCATTAAAAATAAACAAGCATACCATACTTATGATAATCGAAAAATGATTTTAGAAGCAATTCGTTATGTTGATGAAGTAATTCCTGAGCATGATTGGGACCAAAAAATAAGAGATGTTGTAGATCATAACATTGATATTTTTGTTATGGGAGACGATTGGGAAGGAAAATTTGACTTCTTAAAGGATTACTGTGAAGTGGTTTATCTTCCAAGAACGGTTGGGATTTCCACAACAAAAATTAAAAAGGACTTATTTAAAGTAAATGGTTAGAGAGTTAACCATTTACTTATACTTAAAACTATTTTCTTTTCTATTTGGAATTGCAAAACTATTTCCTTTACAGAAGAAAATAGTTTTTTGTGTGTCTTTTGTTGAAAATACTACTCATCTCTATGAGGAATTAAAGAAAGATTACCCAAACATCCAATGCATTTTATTAACAGATGATAAAACTCATCCTTTTTTTAAAGAACGGATTACAAGAGATACGGTTTTGCACTTCTCTCCAAAACATCCTTTATCTTTCCTTAAAGGAATATATTTTTTAGCAACATCTCAAGTGATTATATTAGATAATTATTATGGTTTCTTATCTTCTATCACATTCAAGAAAAATGTAAAAAAAATACAGATTTGGCATGCGAATGGCGCAATTAAAACTTTTGGCTGGAAAGACTTAAGTGTCAAAGATCGTTCAAGTAAAGCGAAAGAGAGATTCGCAGCTGTCTATAAACAGTTTGACTATATTCTGTCTGGTTCAGAAAAAATGTCTGCTATCTTTTGTGAAGCCTTCTCTGCTTCCTCCCGTCAAATACTACAAATGGGAATACCAAGAACAGATATTTTTTTTGATAAAGAACATATAGAGAAAGTGACAAGCTCCTTTTATAAAAAGTATACCAATCTAAAAAATAAGAAAATTATTCTCTATGCTCCAACTTTTCGAGAAAATGAAGCAGAATTATCTAATCAAATTCATTTAGACCTTCCCTATTTAAAAAATGCTTTAGCATCAGAGTATATCATTCTTGTTCGTCTTCATCCTAGCATTAATAATCAAATAGATTTTAGTGACTATAACGGCTTTGTTTATAATTTTTCTGATTACCCTATTTTGAATGATTTATTATTTATTACCGACATATTAATAACGGACTACTCCTCTATACCTTTTGAATTTTCATTTTTGCAAAAGCCAATGATTTTTTATCCTTATGATTTAGAAGAATACAGAAAGACTCGAGGTTTTTGGGTACCTTATCATGAACTTGTTCCTGGTCCCATTGCTTTTTCAACCGAAGAGATCGTTGAAATCATTCACCATTCTTCTTTTCAATTAGAAAAAATTGCTGATTTTCATCAAGAATGGAATACGTATTCAATTGGCAGCTCTAGTAAGAATGTTGTCGAAACGATAAATAACTGGTTAATTTAATAAAAAATGACCTTTAGCACTTTGGCTAAAGGTCACTTTTTATCCATCCGACATTTCTCGGGAAATACTTGTCAGCTTTTGTTGATAATTTTAGTGTTTTCAATGAATTTAAACGCGGTATATATATACTATAAGAAAAAATAGTAGAAAGGATGATAAATATGAAAATAAAAGCTGGAAGCTGGAGATTACTAAGTTCTCAAGATAAGCAATTTATTTTACAAACTGTTTGTTCCCTTTCTCAATATAAGGGAAAAGCACATGCTAATTAAGCCTCATATAGTTCAATTGGTAACCCATCAGGATCTGCAAAAAAGGAAAACTTTTTGGCTGTAATTGGATCAATCCGAATTTCTTCAACTGTAATATTGCTCGATTGTAAATATTGTACAGTTTCTTCTATGTTATTCACTTCAAATGCAATATGACGTAAGCCAGCAGCCTCAGGATAACTTGGTCTTTCCTTTGGATTAGGAAAAGAAAAAAGTTCAATTTGATAAATATCATTTACTAAAAGGTCTAGCTTATATGAGTCTCTTTCTTCTCTGTATACTTCGTTTAGTGGTTTAAAACCTAATAGATCAACATAAAATTGTTTAGAAACTTCGTAATTACTACAGATAATTGCTATATGATGAATACGATTTACATTAAACATTTTTTAGCTCCCTTTGTGTTAAATACGATTGCTGAGACAAGCTATCCAACCTAAAATAAGACCGGAGTGTTAGAAAAAAGCGAAGAAATTGTATTGATTCCTTCGCCTTCAGTATTATTTATTATGCCATTTCCAAGCACTTTCAATAATTGTCTCTAAGCCTCTTTCTGCTTTCCAGCCAAGTTCGCTGAATATTTTATCTGAAGAAGCAACTAATCTTGCTGGGTCTCCTGCTCTTCTATCACCAAGAATTACGTTCGCTTTTTCACCAGTAACCTTTTCACACATTTCAATTACTTGTTTTACAGAATAGCCCACCCCATTGCCAAGATTATAGGTTTCTGCTTTCTTTGTTCCATTTAATAGGGCGTCTAATGCAGCTATATGAGCATTGGCTAAATCTGTTACATGGATATAATCGCGAATACAAGTCCCATCTTCTGTTGGATAATCTGTACCAAAGACAGAGATAGACTCTCTTTCTCCCAATAATTGCTGTAAGATAATCGGAATTAAATGTGTTTCCGGATCATGATTTTCGCCGATTTCGCCTGATACATGAGCACCTGCGGCATTGAAATAACGTAATACTACATAATTAAGTCCATAAGCTGCATGAAAATCAGCTAAAATTTGTTCTACCATTAATTTTGATCTTCCATACGGATTAATAGGGGAAGTTTCTGATTTTTCTACAATTATTTCCTCCTTCGGAATTCCATATGTAGCCGCAGTAGATGAGAATATAAAGTTTTTAACATTATGTTTTAACATGACATTTAATAATGTTAATGTATTAGCAACATTATTCTCATAATACTTATACGGATCTTGAACAGATTCACCTACTAGACTAAAAGCAGCAAAATGCATGACTGCTTTAATTGGATACTTCGAAAAAATGGATTCTAAGTCCTCCACATTTCCTAAATCACCTTTTACGAAAACTGCACGAGAATCAACAGCTTCCTCATGTCCGGTAGCAAGATTATCTAGTACTACCACTTCTTCCTTTTCCACCAATTCTTTGACTAGATGGCTACCAATATAGCCAGCTCCACCTACTACTAAAATCATAAGAATAATTCTCCTTTAAATTACAATTTAAACTCTTTCCTATTTTATCACATCTTTTACATTTATTATTCTTATAAGAAGTTAAATATAATAACTTAAAAAGAAAAACCTATATTGATACCTTACTCTGTCAGATAAAAATTAAAATAATCTAGTCATTATATCACTTTTTCTCATATTAAAAACTACAAAAACTATTGTCAAAAACCGAAAAACATAGTATCTTTAAAAAGAATCAGCAGAAAACGTTTTCAACAATTAAATTCAACCATCTTCTTTTTTTGCTATTTTGCGCAAACGTTTTCACAAACCTTTTCATCATGACTTCACTTTCTCGATAAATACCTTTATTTTCTTAGCGCAATCGTTTTCTTGGAAGCAATACATAGGTAGCAACAGAAGTCATTCTGTTTCTCATAAAAAAATGGAAAGGAGAATGTTTTTTGAAAACAAAAAAACATCCTTATCTCGCACTATGTTTAATTTTTCTTCTTATTTTCAGCAGCTTTGGAGGCTATCTTCCAAGTAAAAAAGCACAAGCAGATAGTTTACTAGATTCCCCTATCCTTACTGCTGATAAGTCCGTGCAGTTTTTCTATGATAATGCAGCTGCAAAGGAAGTTAAAGTGGCAGGAAGCTTTACGGATTGGCAAAATGGAGCATTATCAATGGAACAGGATGCTGATAATCGATGGTCGCTTACCGTTCCGAATCTCGCAGCAGGTGTCTATCAATATAAGTTTATCGTGGACAATGAATGGATAACAGATCCAGCCAATGAAAAGATAGAAAATGGAAACAGTACCTTCGTTGTTCCCGGCTTAAATCTTGATTTAATTCCTGTAAAAGTTGAAAAAAATAAAGCCTATCCATTAGAAGCAACACTAGTAAACAAAGATGGCAGTGTGCAAAAGGAAACGCAGCTAACTTGGTCACTGAAAGACAAAGTTGAAGGTATCGAGCTTGTTGATGGACTACTAAAAGTGCATGACAATGCAAAAGCAAATGAATCCTTTACCCTTCTTGCTGAAAAAGATGGGGAAAAAGCAGAAAAGAAAATCGAGATTGTTGGAAGCATGTATACGTACAATATAAACTATTACCGTTTCGATGAAGACTATACGAAATGGGATTTATGGATTTTTAACAGTGGCGTACCTGATAATGGCTTTCCTTTTACGAAGAATGTTACAAATGATTATACGTTTATAAGTGGAACTTATTCTTTTCCAGAAAACGAGATAACCATTATCCCCCGCAAAGGAAACTGGGAAGCACAAGATGCGCAAAATACAATTGTTGTTGCTGATGGCAAACAAGATACTGAAGCATGGGTAATTGAAGGATTAGAAACTGTTTTTTACTCGAAAGAAGAAGCTATTAAAGCCATTGATAAGTTAAAGGGAGGCAATTATGAACGGCGACATATCCAATTTATGTATGATCGACCTGATTCAGATTACAAGGATTGGCATATATGGGTTTGGGGAACTGGTGTAAAAGATGATCAAATCGATTTTGATCAAAATCTCCATGGCATGGCGACTGCAACGATTAATGTAAGTGAAGAAACGCAAAACGTTGGATTTATTTTACGAAAGGGTGAGAATTGGGATACTGCTATTAAAGAAGGTAATGGAGACCGTTACATTTCTCTAAATAAAACAGATTTAATAACGAAGGTTTATGTAACTAGTGGTCAAGAGGATCTTTATATTGTCCCTGAAGTTACTGGTCCTGTTTTGGAAAACGGAAATGCCACATTCTACTACAGAGACAAAGATTTATTTGCTAAAAATGAAATGGACAAAATCGAGCAAGTAGAACTTCAATACAATGGAAAACGTTATAAGATGGCGAATGAAACAAAGAATGAACGTTTTTCCTATACGATAGAAAATATTCCAGAAGGAACGCATCCTTATTCATTCTTTGTCACAATTGATGGGATAGAAACAGAGGTTACTGATCCTTACAATACAGTCGATGGAAAGTCCCTTCTCGCTTATGAAAAAGCAGATTTAAATATACTTGCAAATATCCATCCAAAAGAAGCTACTTATAACGACAATGCAGTACTAGCGGTTGATTGGAAAACAAACAAGAATACAGCTATTAGAGAAGTTTATGCTGATTTACGAACAATTGGTGGAAAAGAAAAAGTAGCGATTGATCCACAATTAAAGGAACTAACCATTGCTATTGACCAAAATACAACTACTGGACCAAAAGAAATTCCAGTATATATTATCGATCAGTATGGCAACACTCATACAGAAAAAGCAGAAATCACCATTAAAGCAAGACATTCAGTAGGAAAAGATGATTTTGACTGGGATGAGGCAAGAATATACTTTATGCTTACCGATCGATTCTTTGATGGAGATACATCCAACAATGATCCGTACGGTATTGGCTATGATACGAGTAAATCTGGAACCTATCATGGTGGAGACATTAAGGGCATAACGAAAAAGTTAGATTACCTCGAAAACCTTGGAATCAATACAATATGGATTAATCCTATAGTAGAAAATATCCAGTACGATGTTCGCAATGAAGAGCCAGAAACCCCTTATTATGCGTACCATGGATATTGGGCTAGTAATTTTGAAAAGTTAAATCCTCATTTTGGATCAATGGAAGATTTTCATGAGCTAATTGATGCAGCCCATGATCGTGGGATAAAAATTATGGTTGATGTTGTCGTAAACCATGCCGGCTATGGTTTAAAAGCAAGTGATGCAGTAAATGATGGAAAAATCGCCAACTTCCCTACATCGGAAGATCGAAATCGTTTTGCTGGAATGTTCCGTGATGGTGGCACAGATACTGTACAAGGGGAACTATCTGGACTACCTGATTTCTTAACCGAGAAGCCAGAAGTACGGAAACAAATTGTAGATTGGCAAACTAGCTGGATTGAAAAATCAAAAACAGCGAAAGGCAACACGATCGATTACTTCCGTGTCGATACAGTCAAGCACGTTGAAAATACAACCTGGATGAGCTTCAAAAATGAATTATCAAAAATTATGCCAAGCTTTAAATTAATTGGAGAAGCATGGGGAGCACAGGTAAATGACGATCAAGGCTATTTAAATAGTGGCATGATGGATTCCTTATTAGATTTCGATTTCAAATATTTAGCACGTGATTTTGCAAATGGCGATATAGAGCGTGTCCAACTTGCATTAGAGGAAAGAAATAATAAGCTTTCAAATACAGGAACATTAGGCCAATTTTTAGGTAGTCATGATGAAGATGGATTTTTAGAATCTGTTGATGGTGACATAGGAAAGCTTAAACTTGCAGCAGCTCTCCAAATTACTTCCAAAGGTCAACCTGTCATTTACTATGGAGAAGAGCTTGGACTGTCAGGAGCAAATAATTACCCTTACTATGATAACCGTTATAGTATTGATTGGAATTTAACACAAAACAATGATGTCCTAGCACACTATACAAAACTATTAAATGCTAGAAAAGAATACTCTAGCGTATTTTCAAAAGGAACTCGTGCTCAAGTAACGGGGAGTGATGAAGAAGGTTATTCTGTATTTAAACGTGAATACTCCAATCAGCAAGTTTTTGTGGGATTAAATACGAAAGAAACAGCAAATGAAGTAACTTTTGAAGTTCCATTTGCTAAGGAAGCAGTAGATTTATATTCTGGAAAGACATATCCTATTAGTGAAAATAAAATTACGATAAGCCTTCCTTCTAGAGAAGACGGTGGAACTATTCTATTAGTCGATGCTGATGAAAAAGAGCCAACTCAGCCTACTAAACCAGAAACACCACCTACTTCTGGAGAAACAGATTCGGAAACACCACCGCCTGCTTCTGGTGGTAACGATGTTAAAACACCAGGCTCGGAGGATTCAAAGCAAGTCACAGAATCATCAAGTAATCCAAACAAAGGAAAAGGAGAATCACTTCCTAATACTGCTACAGGTACTTATAACCTTCTTTTAATTGGGTTAAGTCTCCTGCTAATTGGGGCAATTGTATTTCTAGTACAAAAAAGGAAAAAGCGAACAGCTAATTAACAGAGAAAAATACCTGACAAGGAGTTTTCCTTATCAGGTATTTTTCTCTGTCTTTCTTTGCTTATAAATAGAATAGAAAAAAGCGAAATGCCCCACGAAATTTCGTTTCCATAATCTTCTCGGCTCTTTTCCCATTCGATATAGCCATTCGAGACGAAGGTCGCGAAAAATTTTAGGAGCTCTTGTAACTTCACCGGAAGAAAAGTCGATAAAAGCACCTACAGCCATTGTAATCGTGCTCTCAAGCTTTGATCGATGTTCCTTAATCCACTGTTCTTGTAGCGGCATTCCAAAACCTACTAAAAGAATATCTGCCTTACTCTCATTAATCTGATGGATGATCCGATCGGTATTTTCTTTCGGAAAATATCCATCCTGATTGCCTACAAATAAAATATTCTTATAAGTTTCCTGCAACCGCTCTTGAGCTTTTTGTGCAATGCCAGGCTTAGCGCCTAAAAGAAACACTCGATATTGGTTACTCTTCTCTTCATTTAATGATTCAAATAATGCAGGGATAAAATCTGTACCGTTTAAATTTTCCTTAAAAGAAAAGCCAAAAAGCTTAGCACCCATTTCGATACCGATTCCATCATTTAACAATAAATCTGCATTATTTAACATATCGCGATATTCCGAA
Organism: Niallia sp. HCP3S3_B10; assembly: GCF_052064465.1. Lineage (NCBI taxonomy): Bacteria > Bacillati > Bacillota > Bacilli > Caryophanales > Bacillaceae > Niallia > Niallia sp. HCP3S3_B10. Next base: position 48,133 of record NZ_JBQHVO010000010.1, read on the forward strand.
TCCTTTTGTGCAATATTATATCCATGGTCATTTAGAAAAAAAATATCTGATGCAATTTTTTTCTCCAGTTTTTCTTTTATATATGTAATAGCTTCTTTTGAGCCTAAAACATCTACTTTTAAATTTCCTAGCCATTTCTTATCCATTTTGTATCCCCTAATGAGAAAATTTTTAAAAAGCCCCTTTCTATTATATAAAAATTGTCTCCTAGAAACAATTAAGGCTAGTGATGGTTTACTCGTAACATTTCTAAAGGAAAAAAGGCTTGCATTCTATTTTTTCAACAACCCTTCTATTAAACAGAAATATTCACTATGCATATGTTGAAATATGTCGAAAGATTGTATATGAAAAGGTTGTTAACATTAGCACAATAGTGATAAAATTTTACTTGTACAATTATCAGATAAAGGCAAACCATCTGAAAGGGTGGGACGCAAAGCTTCAGGTCTAAGGTAGATTTTTACTATGATGGCTGGGTCACCTTATATTCTCTATAAGGAGGTTAATTATCATGATTAATTTGTTTCCCACAGATGTTTTGACGAAAAGTAATTTGGACAGTGAATGGATAACACTCATAATGGAGGCAAAAAAGCAAGGCTTCACCCAAGAAGAAGTACGTGCCCTATTAACAATATTAGAAGATAGCAATTGAACACAATATCAGAATATTCAATAATGATAACGTTTTAGCCTTAATTATTTTTAAGGTTATTTTTTTTGCAAAAGCATAAGCCAATGTACCTTTCATGCCGCCTTTACATACAATAATATTGTTCAATAATTCACAAAAAAAAGCGCCTCATTAGGCACTTTCAAAAAAGAAGGATTTCTTGGGGGAGTTTATTGATTTTTTCTATTAAAAGATTGATTGTTTCAAATGAATTTTGAAACGGAAAGATAATGGGTGTGAGTAGTGTATAGGGTGAAAGTCTTAAGATGTTGGGGAAGTACGCGAGATGTTTTCCATGTGAATAATATGTTCTAATTGCTTTATTCTTCTATTACATTGTTCTAATTTTTCATTTGTCTTTGCTTGCATTTTAATTAATGTAACCATTAAATCTGGTGCATTATTCACCATCCTTACCTCCTTTACGGAATGGTATGTTCCACTTTTTTCGGATCCAAGAAACGAACAGATTCGGCAATTACTTCTGTCACATAGACCTTTTTTCGATCCTGGTTTTCGTAATTCCTCGTATGGATCCTGCCAGTAATACCAACCAGTGAACCTTTATTACAATACTGTGCTGTATTTTCTGCCACTTTATTCCACAAAGTACATAGGACAAAGTCGGCATCGTAATCGCCAGCTTGATTTTTATAGTTTCTATTTACTGCGACAGTAACATTCACTATAGACGTTCCTTCTTGTGTAACTCTTAGCTCTGGATCCTTCGTTAGCCTTCCTACTAAAGTAACCTGATTAATCATCTTTTCCCTCCTCTCTATTATAAATTAGTTAAATCATACTATTAAGGAAGAAGATTGCCAAATGTCGAAATTTCAAGTTTTGTCACTATTTCGCCATAAAACATCGAATTTTCGCCTAGGCCATTTTTGCATTTTTAAACATAAAATAGCTTTAAACTTTAATTTTTGCATTTTTAAAAAAAACTAAAAAAATCTCTTCTTCCGATGCATATAAAGCATCGGTAGAAGAGATTGATAGTTCTATTTAGTTATACTCAATTAGTTTTACTTATAATATCCAGCGATTACAGTGTTCACTTGTTCCATAACTCCTGCCTTCAATGCGCTCAGCTTACTTGTGCTTTCTTCTAAAGAAGAACTATTTACACTAAAGTAGAACTTAGCTTTCGGCTCTGTTCCTGATGGACGTAAGCAGAACCATGAACCGTCTTCTAGATAATATTTGATTACATTGGACTTTGGTAAATCAATCAATGTTTCTGTTAAGCCTTCTTGACGTTGACTTGTTAAATAATCTTCTACTGCAACAACATTTAAGCCATTAACTTCTTTGATTGGAGCTTTACGGAAAGTGTCCATAATATAAGCAATTTGTTCTGCTCCATCTTTCCCTTTCAATGTTAAGGACTCTAATCCTTCTTGATAGTAGCCGTACTTTTCAAAGATTTCTAGTAAACCTTCGTAAAGTGTTAAGCCTTTTGCTTTATAGTATGCAGCAACTTCTGCAGCAAAAATAGCAGATTGAACAGCATCCTTATCACGAACAAAATCACCAATTAAATAGCCATAGCTTTCTTCATATCCAAAAAGGAATGTATGCTCATGTGTTTGTTCGAATTCCTTAATTTTTTCACCAATAAATTTAAATCCAGTTAATGTATCAATTGTAGGAATTCCATAAGCTTTGGCAACAGTGCGCCCAATTTCAGATGTTACAATCGTTTTGATTACAACACCATTATCAGGAAGAATGCCTTTCGCTTTCTTCTCTGATAGTAGATATTCAAGCATTAATGCACCTAATTGGTTTCCTGTTAGAACCGTGTATTCTCCACTTAAATCTTTAACCGCAACTCCTAATCTGTCTGCATCTGGATCTGTTGCTAGAAGAATATCCGCATCGATTTCTTTGCCATAACGAATCGCAATTTCAAAAGCGGCATGCTCTTCTGGATTTGGCGATTTTACAGTTGAGAAGTTAGCATCAGGTAATTCCTGTTCTTTTACAATCGTTACATTTTCAAATCCGAATGCTTCTAATCCTGCACGAACTGGCTTGTTTCCTGTACCATGTAATGGCGTATAAACTATTTTTAAATCCTTTGCTTCTGGCAAACGATTTAATTGAATTGTCTTTAATTGTTCTACATAGGCAGCATCTACATCTGCACCAATATATGTCAATAGTCCTTTATCTAATAGCTCTTTTTCTTCTAAAACATCTATTGTAAGCTCGTCTTCTACTTCATTTACATATTTAATAATGATATCTGCAGCCTCAGGAGGAAGTTGTCCACCGTCTTCTCCGTATGCCTTAAATCCATTATACTCAGGAGGATTGTGACTAGCGGTAATCACTACTCCAGCAAATGTATTTAGATAGCGTACAGCAAAAGATAATGCTGGTGTTGGACGAAGTTCTTCAAATACATAGGATTTAACTCCAAGCTTCCCTACTACTTTCGCAACCTCTAAAGCAAATTCTGGAGATTGATGACGGGAATCATACGCCACAGCTACTCCGCGTTTCATCGCTTCTTCTCCTTGTTCTACTATGTATTTCCCTAATCCTTCTGCTGCTTTACGAACAGTATAAATATTCATTCGGTTAATACCAGGCCCTAATTCTCCACGCATACCGCCAGTACCAAATTCCAAATGCTTATAAAAACTGTCCTCCAGCAACTTATCAGATGTTTGTAATTCTGTTAGTTGCGCCTTTAAGTTAGCTTCTAATCCTGCAAAACTTGTCCACTTTTCTACGATTTCTTTATAAACCATTGTCGCTGTTCTCCCACCTTTAAAATTAATGTGACGATATATCTTTACATTACCTAAAATATGTATATAAGTAAAGATTTTTTAAAAAGCGCTTTTATGGAACCAATATCTCTGAGTAGTCCTTAATACCTACAGTGATAAGGGTTCCATAAAGATTATCTTCAAAAAATTATTTTTTTCTCCACATTTTTGCAAGAGGACCACTTTCCCCATAAACAGGATCTGCAACAGGGAACACGGCATTTTCGATTTCCTCCTGTACCCCTTCCAAGTCCTCCTCCACGTCTTTTTTGAGATTATACTCTACTCCATTAGGATATGCCCCAACCACTTCAAAGTCTGGTGAAGCAGATAATTTTTTATGACCTGTTCCAGCTGGAAGCAATAAAATATCTCCATGCTTTACAATAAGCTTTGATCCACCTTCCCCACCTATTTGTAATAAAGCAGATCCTTTTTTAATACCAAGTACTTCATGTGCATTGCTATGATAATGATGGTATGGAAAAACTCCATTCGTCCAACTATTTTTCCAATTATTTAAATGAAAAACTTTTTCTATATTTTCCTCCTTATTCTCCATTGCCCTTTTATAATGTAAAGCAGGCAAATAAGGGTGATTTGGTATATATCTATTTTGTTCGAAATAATACATTGTAATATCTGGATTAGCCATTGGATGTACACCTCTCTATCTATTGATACTACTGTATACCCCTCTTTTTCCTAAATCATTCCTTTAGTTAGCAACACTAAAATCCAATGATTCTATTGAATTATTACCGCTTTTCTTTTTATTCCGACTTCTTTTTTTCTACTAAAAATTAGAGGATTTTCGTCGATATAAAGCGATGTACATTAAGTTGCTAGATTCTTTTGAAAAGCTTAATAAGTCCATTTCATCTTATGCGTGTTATAAAAGAAAGGAGAATAACATGAGAACATCCATTAAGCAGAAATTATTAGCAAGTTTTCTGATTGTTTCTATTTTATTTATGATTCTGTCCTATTATTCTTATAGAAGTACAAAGGAAACTGTAGAAAAATATGATTATTTAATCGAAACAGTTACAGAATTACGCTCTATCTCAGAAAAAATCAACACAAATGCATCTAGACAAATTGCAAACGTAAGAGGTTATTTTGTCTATGGAACCTCTGATTACAAAAACAGAGTAAATGGAGCAAGCAGTAATATTGATACTTTTGTAGACAATGGGATTAAAATCTCTACCAATGCAGAAATAGAAAAACGATTAAATGAATTAAAGACTTTAAATAAAGAACTTACACATAAGGCTAACGCACTGATGAATAGCATTACTCCTTCTCAAACTGCTTTAGATGAGGTTACTACACTATCTGATAACTTATCACAACAGGCTGAGACCTTAAATATTTTGCTGACAAATGATGTCTTGAATCCAGAAATTGAAAGTGCTCAAACACACTCTAAACAAAAAATGTTATTTGTTATGATAGTTAGTGTTTTCGTTACTGCTATTTCTTTAGCTATTGGTTTCCTACACGCTTCTCTTATTACGAAGCCGATTCAAAGTTTGAAAACAAATATGCAGAAAGTTGCTAAAGGGAACTTACATACAGATAAATTCTCTATTAAAGCAAAAGATGAAATTTACTATTTAAACGAGGCTTTTGAGCAAATGAAAGATAATTTATCGCTCATGATTTCCAATATGACAGATAGCTCTACTCTTGTGGCAGCATCCGCAGAACAATTAACTGCAAGTGCAGAACAATCGAGTAATGCATCTGCTACAGTCGCGTCCTCTATACAGTCTATTGCTGAGAGCAATGAGCATACCATTGCTAAAATCTCTGATAACAAGCTCGCCCTAGATTCGATTCTTGACGGAGTGGAGGCAATTAAGGAAAGTTCCTTGCATGTATCTGCACTATCACAAGCTGCTTTTACAAATGCAGAAAAAGGAACGAAACAAGTTCATGATAATTTGAATCAAATGGAGTTCATCTATGACTCTGTTCAACGTTCCAATTCGATTATTGCCGCCTTGGCTGATCGATCAAATGAAATTGGAAAAATGATTGAATTAATAAGCAATATTGCTGACCAAACAAATCTATTAGCATTAAATGCTGCCATTGAAGCTGCTAGAGCAGGGGAAAATGGGAAAGGATTCGCAGTTGTTGCTGATGAGGTTCGTAAATTAGCGGAGCAGTCACAAGCTTCTGCACAAGATATTTCACAGTCCTTACATGGAATTCAGCAGGATACATCTGAAGCAGTCACCATGTTGAATGAGACATTGGATAAAGCGAAGACAGGAGTAAGCATATCAACCAATACCGTTGAATCTTTCTCCATCATTGTATCAAATACGCAAAAAGTAGCTCCAGAAATAGAAGAAGTTGCCCTAACAGTTGCCAAGATTACGACACAAATTGAAGATGTGGTGGAGGTTGCTAACGAGATTGCCATTCTTTCTAAAGAAAATGGGAGTGGTACAGAAGAGGTTGCCGCTTCTACAGAGGAGCAACTCGCATCCATGGAAGAAATTAAAGCATCTGCAGAATCTTTATCTAGTATGGCCGATGAATTAATGGATATTGTATCACAGTTTAATCATAAAGAAGAAATCTAAATATGAGGTGAAAGGAGTATAGGACAATCTGTTCCATACTCCTTTTTTGGGGAACTAAATGGAATTGGTTTGGCTGATATAACTTTATTTTGGCTGACTTCCCCTTGCTTTTGGCTGATATATTCATAAGGTTGGCTAATATAATTAAAAATTAAAGCAAAATTCACAAGAATCCACATAATTTTTTAAGAAAAACCTCTTTCATCATCTTTACCTCGCAAAATAGAATAAAGAAAGTAAATACCAATCAACACTAAAAGGATAAACAAAAGTAGAAATAAATAATGGAAACCTAGCATTACTGCCTCGAATTCTGAGCGCTTTGTATCATTCATCCAATCTGTTATCGTGCCATCTAGCCATGTATTCATAAAGGTAATCGCAAGTGCTGTTCCGATAACCATTCCGATATTACGAAGCAAAGCAATCGTACTGCTCATCATTCCCAAATATTGCAGGGGAACATATAGCATCATAATGCTGTAATTCGGTGAGGTTAAAATCCCCATTGAAAAACCTAATAAACTAAACAAAATAATTAATGTTGCTAAAGATGTTCCTGGTGTTAAAAAACTAAGCCCAAGCATGGTCATACATAATAGTCCTAAACCAATTACTACTACCTTTCCCCCGCCAAATCGGTCTGATAATGATCCACTTATTGGACCGAGTACTGCAAGAAATAATGGATAACACATTAATAAAAGTCCTGATTGATCTGCTGAGAATCCTAATACGCCTCGTAAATAAAACGGCATAATGACAGTAGAAGCAAACGCTGCACAATAGCTCGCCATTAAAATCAACCCACCTGCTTTAACGATTGGGGAAGAAAAAATGGAGGGCTGTATAAAGGGATGCTCTTCCTTCCTGCTATGGAAAAAAAAGAAAAGAAAACATGCAACACTAACACATGCTATTCCTAATAAATATACCTTATAAACACCCTCCCCTATTGAGTTAAGTACAAAAACAAACGAAACAATCCCTATCCCAAAATAGATGCTCCCCTTATAATCAAAACTGGAGTTCTGAAAGCTCTTATCCCTCGGCACAAATTTTTGTGCCAAAAAATAGGCTCCGATGCTTATTGGCACAACGGTCCAAAATAACATATGCCAAGAAAATGCTTCGATAAAGAACCCACCAACGGAAGGACCTAATAAAGCACCTATTCCAACAGAAGTACTAATAATGCCAAGTGCCTTTCCCCGATGTTTTTCAGGATAGGCATCTGTTACAATTGCCATACTAACGGCCTGTAACATGGCAGCACCACCACCTTGGATAACTCTCGCAATAATTAAAATGGGGATACTTGATGATAACGCAGAACCACATGCCCCTACGGCAAAAATAAGATAGCCCATATTATGTATACGTTTTTTTCCAAATTGATCAGCTAATTTACCCATTAGCGGTAAAAATAGCATGATGGATAGAAGATAGCCATTGACAATCCATTGTGTGATAGATAGCTTTGCAGAAAAATCAATCGATATATCGGTTAAAGCAATATTGACAAAGCCTGCAGAAAAATGAGATAAAAAAGCGCCTGTACATACAGATAACAATAAAAGTATCGATTGATACTTTTTATCCTCTGCTTTTGGCTCATTCCTTACCTCCAAATAGCTTATCTTGTTTTTAGTCATTTGAATCATCCTTTGTGGTGTTGAACATCTGCATATTTTTAATTGTGAGTATATTAGGAGAGAATCATTCTCTCCTATATACATTTTACTACTACTAAAGTAATCAAAATCTCGAATGAATTCATTCACTTCCAACAGGTATAGCATGAATAGATTGGATAACTTCATTACTAGTAACAACTGTACCAAAAAACTGATTGATGGTTTGCAATGTCATATTGTGTGCCTCTCTTGAGAAGGCTGCTGTACAGTCAGATAAGAAAATAACATCATAATCAAGCATGAAGCCATCTCTTGCTGTTGATTCCACACAAATATTTGTACTAACCCCTGCCATTAAAAGTGTCTCGATTTTCAAGGCTCTAAGTACGGAATCCAATCTTGTATTAATAAATGCACTGTATCGATGTTTTATCACAATAACATCATCATTATCTGGTTCTAATTGATAAAACTCCGCTCCCCACGTATCCTTTCTACATAAGTTTGTTTGATTCTTTCCTTTTAATCGTTTAATCCACGTTTCCGAATCCGTACTATTCTCATGGATCGTCTGGATATATATAATAGGAACATTTTCCTCTTTCATAGTTGCAATCATATTTTTTAGATTAGGCATCATTTCTTCGACCATGGAAACGTCCAAATCCTGTTTAGCCAAACATCCTTCTTTATGACAATAATCATTCTGAACATCAACAATTAGTAAAGCACTATGTTGTGGATTCCATTCCAACTTCATCTGTTTCATCCTTTCAAGTCAAATTCACTTCTACTCTTTTTACCGTATTTTTAAGCAATTTTCGTTTATTTGGAAAGTGCCTCTACAAACTGCATGTCAATTAACTCATCGTAACTATAGCCATTTGTGTAAACGCCTGTTTTTTCTACAACTTCCATTGGTTTCGCAAGCGCTTCTTCCGTTATAAATCCATCTTTACTCCAAAGGCTATCTGCATAAGCTCGATCAAGTGAAGCCTGTAAGCTATCTTCTGAAGTAGAAGGAAACTCCTGTTTTAAGATCTCCAGTGCCAATTCATGATCCTCATCAATCAACTTTAATCCTTTCATAACAGCACTTACAAAGCTATTTACCGTCTCTGGATCTTCTTCTATAGTTGATTTTTTGACACTTAAAACAGAATATGGATAATCTCCAAGACTTGCAAAGCTGTAAAATGGTTCGGCCCAGACATCTTTATTTATTCCTTCTGTAATTTGTGGTTCTGCTCCATTTGCGATGTCAGCTTGACCGGATTCCACTAAAGAGACGACAGCACTAGCATCTGCTGGTTCTTCTAGTTTGACATCTTTTTCAGGATCTAATCCTACATCCATTAATAACCAGCGAGTTAGTAGGTTGGGACTTCCACCAAATCGCCCAGCCGCAATGGTTTTACCTTTTAAATATTCAGCAAGGCTCTCCTTACTAGTATCTGTTATTGTTTGTTCTGTATCCGCCATTAGGTAGACATTCGCTCGGTTTACGACATTTACTACAGAAACAATCGGGTCAGAGTTACCTGTGTTTGCCATCTGATTTGATTCTGGACCACCGATATTTCCCCACGCATCCCCACTTACTACTGAAGTAACATGTGCTCCTCCTGTTGCTGTAATGACTTCCACCTCCAGCCCCTCTTCTTCAAAAAAGCCTTCTCGAATCGCCGCATATAATGGTAAATAGCCAATTAAGTGAACTGGTTCTGCAATAACAAGCTTTTTTGTTCCACTTTCAGACTTTTCTTCTCCACTTGTACCTTCTGATGAGGAACATCCACTTAAAATCATTAAAAGAAGCAACAAATAAATTCCAGCTTTAAAGAAAATACTTTTTTTCATTTCCTTTTCTCCCCCTCTATGCATACTTTTTATATCCTTAATTAATCCTAAAATCGTTACCCTCTTATTCTTCGTCCTCTTAATAAACGTTTTTCTACCCATACGGTGCCAACATACATCAGTACAGATAGAATGGATAAAACAACAACCCCTACCCAAACTAAATTAATATTCATAATCTGTCCCGCATACAAAATCATTCGACCAATTCCTTGTCTAGAACTAATAAATTCGCCTACGATTGTACCTGCTAACGCTAATGCAATATTAATTTTCAAACTACTGACAATCCATGGCATCGCAGACGGGATAACGACTTTCGCAAAAATATGATGTTTTTTGGCTCCTAAAGAAAAAAGCATTTTTTCTAAATCAGAATCAACACTCTTCACTCCACTATGTGCCGCAATGGCTGTGACAATAACCGTCATCATAAATGCCAAAACAACCTTTGAACTAAAACCAATTCCAAAAAGAATGACTAATACCGGAGCCAATGCTAATTTCGGAATGGCGTTAAAAGCAATTAAATAAGGCTCCGCTATTCTGGAATAAAAGTAGGACCACCAGAAGGATAATCCAAGTAATGCCCCAAAAAAAGTCCCTAATAGAAACCCTAGTATCGTTGCTCCTGATGTATATAGGAGGTCGCTCCATAAAGTCCCTTCCGTAAAAGCAATAAGGCCTGTTTCCCATATGATCGATGGGCTGCTCCAGTAATAAGCATCAATGATTTTCCACTTTGCAAACAACTCCCAAAGAACAAAGCCAAAAATACCGATTAAGAGCTGCCCAATAAGCGTAATCCGTTTCCTTCTTCTTTCCTTTAGCTCTTCATCCTCAATAAGAATGGATGAGTCTATCTCTTTCACTTTCACCTTATGCGGCAATATGATTTGCTCTGGATTGTCACGCATGTCTAACTCCTCCTTTATGTAAATTTATTTTTCTAAGACTACTTCTTGCTTTAATAAAGCAAATAAATGCTGTTTTAAATCAATAAATGCTGGTTGTAATAACGTTTGTTCATTTCGTGGTCTTGATAAATGTACATCTACCTTTTCCTTAATCCGTCCAGGTCTCGGAGATAGAACATAAATCTCATCTGACAAATAAATCGCTTCATCTATGTCATGGGTTACAAAAAGAATCGTTTTCTTAAAATCAGTCCAAATATTAAGAAGCCATGTTTGCATCAGCAACCGAGTCTGTGCATCTAAGGCACCAAAAGGTTCGTCAAGCAAAATGATATCTTGATCGTATAAAAGGGTTCGCAATAATGCTGCTCTTTGTCTCATGCCGCCAGATAATTCATCTGGATAATGATGTTCAAACCCACCTAAGCCATATTTTTGCAGAAGGGGCATTGCTCTTTCGATCGCCTCTTTCTTGGTAACTCCCTTGATTTCCAGTCCTAATATCACATTTTGCAAAATACTTCTCCAAGGTAGTAGCAAATCTTTTTGAAGCATATAGCCTACATTTCCATTTTTTCCGACGATATTCTTGCCATCGAGAAGCACTTCACCTGTCGTTGGCTTAATAAGCCCTGCAATTATATTAAATAACGTCGATTTTCCACAGCCACTCGGACCAATTAAACTGATAAATTTTCCTTCTTCGATTTTTAAATTGGCATCCTTTAAGGCAACAACCTCTTTCCCTTCTTTTTTAAAAATTTTATTCGTTTGGCGAACCTCTAGTTTATACATAGTGAAACTCCCTTCTTTCCTTTGAATTGCCATTATATATACACTTGCTTTTTCCAAATAAAAAAACCGCCAGAATTTACCGAGCGTAATCGCTCAGTCTAATTCTGACGGTTTTCCTGCTCTCTTAAATAGAGTTCATTTAACCAGCCAAATAGGATTCAATTTTGTTTTCCAACAAAATAATTGTTCCACTAATTTCTCTCATGGAATCATAGTCCTTTAATATTAGCTGCACATTAAAGTGCAGTTTTTCTTCTAAATTACGCAAAAGCAGTTCCTTGTATTTATCAATTAATAGACGATCAATGATCTCCGCAAGGTTATCACTTGAACTTTCTATTATTTCTAGTACAGGAATACGTTTATGCTTAGCAATAATAATAATTTTATTATCCATTAAACTAATCTGCTGTTCGGTAAGACCAACTTTGAAAATCAATTGATTCACAAGATTGTTTTCCCTCATGATGCTTTGCTTCAATTCTCCTAGTGTTCTTGGTAGTTGATCAACTAAAATGATTATCACCCCCAATAGATATAGCAGAATGAATGAGCGATTCCTTTGTCGACCGAATGCTCACACCATACAAGCAAAACGTAATCTATCCACTTATTAAAATAGTGAATATTCTGTTTATTGGATAATATCATATCATTGTACAACTTTCTTCCTTTTTGTCAGAATTTCTTACTCTATTTTTTTATAGAGGCTGTTTCATCTAGTTTGTTTGCATAGCCTGAATAATGAATTTTCCCCCTATCAAACAAATCAAAGCTCTAATTCTAAGGAAAGAAATTTATACTCTAAATAGTCCTCTAAACCATATCTTCCACCTTCACGACCTACTCCTGATTCCTTTACTCCTCCAAATGGGGCTTGTGCCGTTGTTGGTACCGGATCATTAATGCCAATTATTCCGTATTCTAGTTTTTCAGACATTCTAAAGACACGAGATACATCTTTTGTATAAAAATAAGCCGCTAATCCATACGACGTATCATTGGCAAGATGTAACGCTTCTTCTTCTGTATCAAATTCAAAAATTGGCGCGACTGGTCCGAATGTTTCTTCTGTTGCGATTTTCATTTCATGGGTAGCATGTAATAAAATGGTCGGTTCATAGAAATGTCCTTTTTTATAGACTTCCCCTGTAGGTTTCTTTCCCCCATATACTACTTTTGCGCCTTTTTTAACAGAATCAGAAATATGGTCCTCTGTTTTAGCTACTGCAGCTTCATTAATTAGTGGTCCAATTGTTACTTCTGGCTGTAGACCATTCCCAACTACTAATTTGTCCATTTTCGTTACCAATATTTCGGAGAAACGCTCTGCAATAGTTCTCTGGACATAAATACGATTTGTGCATATACACGTCTGGCCAGCATTACGAAACTTACTTGCAATAACTCCTTCTGCTGCTTTTTCTAAATCGGCATCTTCAAAAATGATAAAAGGAGCATGTCCCCCTAACTCCATTGATATCTTTTTCATGGTAGCTGCAGCTTTTGCTGCAAGTTCTTTTCCAACCTTAGTGGATCCTGTAAAGGTTATTTTTCTTACTTCTTGTCTTTCCATCATCGCCTCGCCAATTGGAGCTGCTTCCCCGTGGACTAAATTTAACACACCTTTTGGCAGTCCTACTTCATGAAATATCTTCATTACCTCAATTGCTGTTAAAGGCGTAGATTCAGCAGGCTTTAAGACAACTGTACATCCAGCAGCAAGAGCCGGCGCTATTTTTCGAGCAAGCATGGCAATTGGAAAATTCCATGGCGTAATGGCAGCAACGACGCCAACTGGCTGTCTTAGCACAATGATTCGCTTTGTTTCAGAACTGGAAGGAATTGTATCCCCATAGATTCGTTTTCCTTCTTCAGCATACCATTCCAAATAATCAGCAGCTAAGTTCACTTCTCCCTTCGCTTCTGCTATTGGTTTCCCCATTTCCGTAGTAATAATGGTTGCGAGATGATCTATTCTCTCCCTTAACTTTTCCGATACTGTTTTCAGATAAAAAGCGCGTTCTTTAGCTGTTTTCTTTGACCATGAAGGCAAAGCATTCTTTGCTGCATCGATTGCTAAATTCCCCTCTTCCTTTCCACCTCTTGCTATCTGTTCAATAACTTCACCGGTAGCTGGATTATAGACTGGATAGGTTTTTCCTGTGGTTGCCTGACACCATTCTCCATTAATATATTGCATTTCTATTCTCCTTTCTCGTCTGTTTTTTTTATCATAACAAACATTTTGGATAATTCCACTTGATGAAACTCCATTCCTAAAATTACTCTATTAATGGAATAGACTCTATAAAAAAGAAGCATCCTTTTTTAAAAGATACTCCTTTTTTTCGATTAATTCACATAAAAATAACCAACGACTCCCAAAATGACAAGTACGATTAATAGTACACCATATTTTCGAAAAAACCTTACTCCTGGATTTGCCGTTTGCTCACGCACCTCTTTTAATAACTTCTTCAATGATTGTGACCGGATACTTGTTAATTCTTTTTTCATGTCTTTTTTCTTCCATATGGAGTTTCGATCTGTTATTAAATAGTCCTTTAAAGCATGGCTAAATCTTGGACTTGTCCCATATTTTTTCAGAGACCATTCTATATAATCAAGCATTTCATCTTCTGATCCATAGATGGCTATATTCGAAAATACTTGGCGAAATTCCACCCCTTCCATTCCGCCTGGGAACAAAAGGAGGAAACGTTCATATGGTTTAAAAAGGCCATTGTCTTTGATAATCTCCTGTGCCAAATCACTTGCTTTCGCCTCGATTGGTGTACTCGCCATCCGAAATACATGCTGTGTTTGTTCAATAGGAAGATAGAAGTAGGTATACAGCAGCTCTAACACCTCAAATTTCTCCTTCTCCCAGCCTTTAATTTCAAAGCTATGTTCCTCTTTATCTAGTAAAAATATTTCCCCAAAATTTTTCACATCTACTAGATTCACTTTTTCTAGCTGTAATTGCCCCAAAAGCTGTGCCTTTACATCTGGCAGAGCCATTCGTTTATATGTTTGAAATGGAATGGATCGTTCAAAGTATGTAATTACTTCAAAAACGACAGAAATAGGATGACTACTTTTTTTGACTTCATACACTAGTCTATTTTTCGTTAATTTTAAGAAAATTGCATTATGTTCAAAAGAGGAATTAACATTTAATAAGCTCTTTATATTAATCAATACATCTGCTAAAGAATGTTGAAAGCTAAATTTATCCTTTAGGTAATCTTCCATCATCTCAGCGTAAGAAAAAATATCACTCATATAAGATAAAACTTGCTGATAAATGTCTGGGTATTTTTCTAAAATCCTCCATAGCGATTGACAGATAGCTTCTCCTTCATAGTAAGCAAGGCTTTTCACTATAAAGTCAACAACATTTACATGTTCTACTGCCTTTTGAATTTCCAAAACGAATCTCAAATAATCCTGTACAATGGAAGCATCCTTCATTCTTTCTTCTCTTTGAAGCAAGTGTGTGAAAATATTTACCAATTCCACTTTTTCTCGATGATTTTTTTGAAGAAAAGCTAACAGCATTTGTAAAGTGCCTACTTTATCCTTTTCATAAAAATAGTAATCTAGCTTCTCCATATAAAACAGCAGAAATAAATCATCATATGTTTGAATAGTTAGTTTCTTTTGCTGATCTAATCCTTGTAAGGCCCGCTCACAGTATATGAAAAACTCGTCAAGCTCCGTGGCAGTCTGAAGTGCTTCATAAGCGAAATGGAGATAATCATGTTCTTCTTCCTTAAAGGTTAATCCACTGCTTTTATGCTGACTTAAATCAAATGTAAATTGATTTTCCACCGCTCTGTTTCGTAGACGAATCGATCCTTGTTCTACAAACATAACATGGATATTTTCGATAATCTCCGGTTCATTATGAAATGTGGTTGCTCCAAACAGTTTTCTTGTTTCATAGGGCATATATAGAAATAGTAACTCCAATAGCCACATGGCATATTTATGTTGCATGTTAGGTGGAGCCTGAAACGATATATAGACTCTTTTCTTTTCAGCAACTGCAGTAATACACGCACACAGCAGCTCCTTATATTTCTTTTCATCCAACTGTAAAACATGAAACAGTTCTTGCTTTTTAGCATATATATTTTCGTTTTTATAAGGTATATGGTCGATTTCTTCTAGTTCCCCCTTTAGATTTTCCATATCTTCCAAACCATAAAATTGATCAATATGAAAAATTTGGGAAGGCTGAAGGATCCATTCTTCTTTTCTATTTGCCGGAATAATATAATTATGTACAAAAAGACGATTCTTTTGCTTCGAGCTTTCTGCAGGTGCAAAATTAGATTTTCCTATAACGAATTCACCTGACTCAGGCTGAATCATGGTAAATAGCGGCGGATAGGCGTCTATTTCTTTATCACCGCTTTTCTTTAATTCACTCGGCATATGATAGGTACTAATGGGATTAAGATATTTTTTCACGAAGCTTTCATCAACGTTTGGCGAAATGACTATTGTATCAGCACCCTCACTGGAAAGAAAAAAACCTTTACTATCCTTCGTTACTATTTGCTGCTGTATCAGGCTTTTTCCCATTATCCTCTCCCCTTTCTTCTCTTTAATAGGAATTTACTGCAAATTTATCAAAAACATATATAAAAACGCTACATTAATAGTAAATAAAAAGCAGCATACTTATCGCTTCTAATGGTCCGTTTTCCTAAAAAAACATTTGTTTCTCCTAATGAGGAGAGTAATTATTCCATGAATATGGATAAATAAAAAAACAGCTAATACCTGTATTATACAGGCATGCCGTTTTTTTAAAAACCAACTTTGCAAGACTTTTCAAAGAAATATAGAAATTCTTTTCTTCATTCTCCTAATTCCTTGATATATTCCGTATCCCAATACAGTCCCAAATGTATTTAAAATCAAATCGTCTATATCACTCCATCTATTTTCCATAAACCATTGAATCATTTCAATAGAGCATGAAAGCCCTCCTCCCGCTAATAGCACGGGGAGAAACGAACTTTTATTCGGAAAGGTTAACGGGTAAAGTAATCCAAATGGAATAAACATAGCGATATTTCCAATATTATTTACAATAGCAGAAAATACACTACCATCTAGGAAAATCTCCGTTATCATCAAAAAGGGTGTAAAATTATGTCCCCCTTTGGCGATACCAGTTCCTAAATACATATTGGGAAACATTGTTAAATAAACGATAGCTAATAAAGAAGTGAGGAATAAACCATCCATAACTATTTGTTTTCTATTCATTAACAACCTACATTTTTATTTTTTTAATTAGATTATCCATTTATTTGGTGTTTTATTCCAATAATTTGTTTATGGGGAGATTGTGGGGAGATTGTGGGGAGATTGTGGGGCTCTGTTACGTTGCCTTCTGTTTTATTCTGGTTGTGGTTGTGTGAGGGCTTAGATATGGGGGTTCTGTTACGTTGGTTACTGTTTTTTTCCGCATTTCGGGCTTAGAGAGGCGCTCTCTGTTACCTTTGCTACTCCTTTTTCCGCATTTCGGGCTTAGAGACGTGTTCTCTGTTACCTTTGCACCTTCTTTTGCTGGATTTCGGGCTTAGAGAGGCGCTCTCTGTTACCTTTGCTACTCCTTTTTCCAGATCTCGGGCTTAGAGACGCTTTCTCTTTTACCTTTGCACCTTCTTTTGCAGGATTTCGGGCTTAGAGAGATGCTCTCTGTTACCTTGCACCTTCTTTTGCTGGATTTCGGGCTTAGAGAGGCGCTCTCTGTTACCTTTGCTACTCCTTTTTCCGCATTTCGGGCTCAGAGAGGCGCTCTCTGTTACCTTTGCACCTTCTTTTGCTGGATTTCGGGCTCAGAGAGGCGCTCTCTATTCCCTTCCAATTCTCTTTTTTTAAAAAAAGGGGGGGCAGACTGTCTCTATTTCTTTCCCACTCAAGAACAATAAACTTAATCATTCTTTCAATAATTATTCAAAATAACTCCAACGATTGTTTCCGATTAGCTTATAATGCTTTTCTAATATTTTCCGGATCCTTTTCTTCGAAGCAATGATTCTACACCAATCATATAATAGGGGTGTTGTTATTTTTTCATTGGGGAAAAGTATCTTAAGTTCTTCTACATTTCGTAATACCACCTTTTCGAATGCTTCTTCATGTCCACATTCTTTGCAAAGTACATTCGTTCCTGCTTCTGCTACTTCGAATGAGTTGCACACTTCGCAGAAAATCCCTTTCTTTAATTCTTTAAATTCATATGGAGGTAATTTTGAAAAAGGGGACTTATTAATATGCAACGATGTTAATTTTTCAGCTAGTTGCTTCTGAGATTTGTTTGTCTTTTGGGAATGATGATTTATTCTTTTTAAATATCGCTGGATTTGTGTTGGAAAAATAAAAGGTAACGTTAATGGTGCTTGATATAGGGTAAACTCAGGATTAATAAAAACAACAGAGGAAGTGATTGTTTTATTCTCCAAACCATGCTTTTGAAGTATTTGTTGAAATAGTGTTTCATTCCTTCTTATTTGATTTAATGGATTATTGATTTCCTTATGATTCATCGTATAGATGCGATCATTTTGATAGTAATAATCTCCTTCGTAATTCTTTATTTCAAAAAGATGAATTTCTTCTAATGTGATGATTGTGGAGTCAATCTGAAAAATGTTATTGTTCGTTTGGAGCAATAAATCATGGATGATATAGCCATTTTCTATAAGTTTTTCCGTGAAGCTATCAAACATTTTTTCTCCTTCAAAACCTTTTTGCAAATTAACTAAATATTGTTTTTCATTCGCACTAAGTTCCAACCGCTTATTCAAGGAATTTAAAACGAATATTTCTGGAGATACTGTACGAGGTTTGTAAAGCATAATAATTGGACTCATCCTTTTTTAGAGGCTATTCCGTAAGAACAGCCTCACCTTTTTTTATACTACAGCAACAATGATTCTTCCTGTTATTCCGCCTTCTAAAATAGTTGGCAGTTCATTAGGAAGTTGCTCTAAAGTTACTTCTTTGTATATAAAAGAAGTAAGAGCTTCTGGCTTTAAATCAGTTGCGATTCGCTCCCAGATTTTTTGTCTTTTCTCCATTGGACAATAAACGGAGTCGATTCCAAGGAGATTTACTCCTCGCAGGATAAATGGAAATACACTTGTCGGCACAGCTCCTCCACCTGTTAAACCACTTACTGCAACTGATCCCCCGTATGTTATTTTACTAAGAATAGCTGCCAATGATTCTCCACCGACAGGATCAACTGCTCCAGCCCATAACTGCTTGTCCATTGCTTTTATCTTGCCGTTATACACGTCTTCTCTTCCGATGATACTTGCTGCTCCGATGCTTGTTAAATAGTCTTCTGCCTCTTTCTTTCCTGAACTTGCAACAACGTTAAAGCCTAATTTAGAAAGCATGGCAACACCGAAGCTACCTACACCACCAGTTGCACCTGTAACCAATACAGGTCCATTTTCTGGGTTCATCCCATTATCCAATAACCGTTGCACAGAAAGAGCTGCCGTGAATCCTGCTGTTCCGACAATCATCGCTTCTTTCAGGCTTAATCCTGTTGGCAGTGGTACGATCCAATCAGCTGGAATACGAGCATATTCACTATAACCACCAGAATGAGATACACCAATTTCATAGCTAGTCGCAATGACTTGATCTCCTTCTTTAAAACGGCTATCTTCTGAGGAAACGACAGTACCTGCCAAATCAATTCCTGGAATATGGGGATAGGAGCGGACAATTTTCCCATCAGGTGTACTAGCAAGTCCATCTTTATAATTCACTCCAGAATAATGAACCTTGATAACTACTTCACCAGAAGATAAATCTTCTAAAAAAACTTGCTTTGTTTCTACTGAAAAATTACCATCTTTATTATCAACTACGACTGCTTGAAAATTTTTTTCCATCATTATGTCACCTCGTACTCATAGTACCAATTTAAAAATTGCAGGTCAAAGCAAAGAAATTACCCTATTTCCACAGTAATAACGCACAATTCTCCCATTACACCAAATTATTTTGTACGCTTAACCGGATAAAGCTTTTGATAAAATCCAATGGCAAAATCAAAAAAGTACATAAGACCAAATCGTTCAGAGGAGAAACCAGTTCGATCATATGTTTTTCCATGGAGTCGATATACTATATCAGCTGTGTCAATAAATGGAACCTTTTCATTATGAGTAATGATTATTATTTTTGCTTTACTCCTTTGGATAGATTGGATCAACTCCCTATTTCCTTCTATAAACCTTCCAGAAGGACTTGTGATTATTGCAACAGAATGTTCGTCTAATTCTGCTACATCCTCCATTTGCTCTTGTATATCTGAAAAGGCATGAATAAACTTCCCATACTTTACTAAACGATATTGGAAGTCTTGGGCCATTGCTTGTGATAACTGGGTTCCAAAAAAAGAAACCTTCTTAGAACGATGAATAACGTCTAAAATCTTCCTCACATTCGCCACATCCATCCCTTTTTCCATTGTGTCAAGCCACTCTACCATTTTTTGATAAAACTGTTTTTGAAGTTCTGCGCCAACTTCATTCCCTTGTAATCCATGATCAATATATTCATCCACTGGATTTTCTAGCCTATCATTTTTTGCTATATCTTTAAATTCTTGAAAAGAGGCATAGCCAATTTTCTTGCAGAATCTCGTAATTGCGGCTGGTGAGGTATAGCAGGATTCTGCCAAAATGCTGATATTCATACTAGCAATATGATGTACATCCTTTAATAGAGCTAATGCAATGAAATAATTTGTATCTTTTGTTTTGTAATTATTAATAAAATCTAATAAACGAAAAATAATATCTTTCAATTTATACCACCATAATTCATTTAATTTATTTACCTTTACTTAAATAAGCTAATCTCTTTTTAGCTTAATCAAAAATCGATCCATTCTTTTTCTAAGTAGATTTCTTTTCTCTTCTTTCAGTTTTAAACCTGTAACTTGTGCAATTTTCTCTAAGACTTCCTCTACAGTTAAATTATCTGTCTCTACATGTTCTTTAAATAATGGTCTTTGTAGCTGCTGTAATCTAGCTGCTGCTTGTTTGTATGCCCAAGAATTTTCTCCTTCTAATCTGCTCCGTAACCTTTTTTTAATGGTAGCTTTCGATGCCATAAGTGTAACATGCTTAACACGTATTTGATCCTTCCGTAATCGAGAGAGAATTTCGTGGAAGTATTCTTCATTTGTGATTGTCATCGGTACAATAATGATTCCTTCATAATTTATGGCGATTTGCTTTAATAAGGAATAGTTTGTTTCTCTCCAAATAGGAAAATCTTGAAAGTCTTCCTTTTGTAAGGACTTAGGGATATTTTTCATCAATACATATCCAAAGCTTTCTGGATCAAAAACAAATGCTTTTTCTACTCTTTTTTCTAACTCATAGGCTGTTGTCGTTTTTCCTGAACCAAATGTTCCATTAATCCAAATAATCATAGGATTCCCCCAAACAGAAAGATTCTTCTCTTTACTATAGCAAATTTCTCAAGCACTCTTCTTTCTTTATGAAATTTATAAGAATATCTACTTTTCGTTTCTCGAAAGTTGTATAATTTTTAGAATAATAGAATTTATTACTATTGGATTATTGTAAGGAGGAAAAAACATGCAAATTCAACCAGAGGATATCGTTAGAAGTGGTCCTAATCAATACATTTGTAAAGAAGGAATTCTAAAGGAATTAAGTAGTTTTCTGTCTCCTTTTCAATCTCCTACTATTATAACAGGCTATAAGTCTTTTCAAGCATTTTCACAATATGTTGATTCTATTCCTATTGATTGGCAAGTTATTCAGCATACAGGCTATAGTTCTCAACAAGCAGTAGATCAAATCTCTCAAACGTGTACAGGTACAGATGTAATTGTCGGAATTGGTGGTGGTCTTGTTTTAGATACGGCTAAAGCTATTGCAAATCAACTAAATATCGAAGTGGTATTAATTCCAACCGTTGCAGGAACCTGTGCTGCTAGTACTCCATTAAGTGTCATTTATTCGCCCGAAGGAGTGTTTGAACGAGTTGCTTATCATCGTCGTTCTAGTTATTTAACATTAATCGATCCTTCCTTTTTAATACATGCGCCAATTGATTATTTAAAAAGTGGTATTGGTGATACATTAACAAAGTGGTATGAAGCAGAAGCTATTATTCGCAATGCGAACGATGAAAGATCACAATCTTTATTTGTCCAAGCTGCTTTAAGCCAGTCTGTATTTATCCGCGATATTTTGCTAAAAGAAAGTATTGAAGCTGTTCAAAACAGTGAAGCAGGTAATGTTACACCAAGCTTTACTAAAACGATTGAAGCAGTCATCACTTTAGCAGGAACAGTAGGTGGATTTGGAGGAAGATATGGCAGAATGTCTGGAGCGCATGCCGTCCACAACGGACTAAGCTTTATTGAAGAAACACATACAATCCTTCATGGACAAAAGGTAGCATTTGGCATTTTAGTTCAGCTTGCTTTAGAAAATCGCCTAGACGAAATCGAAGCATTATTATCGTATTATCAAAAGCTTGGATTCCCTACCAATTTAGCCGAGTTAAATATTGTCGACAATCAACCAGAAGCCTTGCATAAAATTGCTGCACATGCTGTTAATCCAAAAGAATCTCTTCAGCTAATGGGTTCATATACGGTGGATGAAGTTATAGCAGCAATAAATGTACTTGAAAATCTCACTGCTATGAAACAAGTGTAAAAATTGTAAAGGAGATGAATCTAACATCGCATTAAAGCGATGTTGATCCATCTCCTTTTAGCTCTTTTAAAACAGCCATTACATCTAATTCTCCTAGTCCCTTTTCAAGTGCACGCTGGTAGGTTTTATTGGCAGATGCACCAACTGCCTGTAATTCCATTGTTTCACTTGCTAAGCGCAAATCTTTTGCCATATGCTTTAGCGCAAATGCAGCAGGAAATTCATTCTTTAATATGGACGGTGTTTTCATTTTCGAGATAGCGGTTCCGACCGCACTCTCATTAATAATGGTTAACATGTCCTCCTGCTTAATACCTTGTTTTTCTGCAAAAAGAACAGATTCAGCAATTCCCTGTACAGTAATCCCCAATAAAAGATTGATCGCTAATTTAGCATTACTGCCAGCTCCAGAATTTCCGAGATAAATAGATAGTTTACTCATCGGTTCAAATATCGATTTTACCTGTTCATACACTTCTTCCTCTCCGCCGACCAGAACTAGTAGTTTCCCATCCTTTGCTGGCTGAACACTTCCTGATACAGGAGCATCAAGATATTTCACACCATTTTCTAAAGCAGTGTTGTATATGAATTGAGATGTTTGCGGGGAAACAGTACTCACATCAATAAATACTTTGCCTGCTTCTGCTTGCGATAAAATCCCGTTTTCAATATAAATGCTTTTCACCGCATTATCGTCAGATACCATCGTAAAAATGACATCACTTTGATTAACTAATTCTGTTAAAGAAGTCGCCTGTTTAGCACCTAGTTCAGCCAGTTCCTCTCCCTTATCTGGTGTACGATTATAAAATGTTAATTCATATCCAGCCTTTACTAAATTTAAAGCCATTGGAATTCCCATATTTCCTAATCCAATCCAACCAATTTTCACGCAAACATCCCGTCCTTTCGTTCTCCTATTCATACACATTTTACCATATCGTATATAAAAATACGTATGGAAAGGAGAGGCGCTAGGTTAAAAATATAATGAAAGAGGGTTCTCCTCATATTTTCTTAGATTTTTATAACCTTCTAAACAATACATTATTCTCTAAATGAATATGATCAAATGTTAGGCTTTCTAATTCTTCCAATTTTAAATAGGTTAATCTGTAGGTATTGCATGCATTCACAGGAATGGAATAATCTTCTGTAGCTTGACGGATTTTTTTCAGTATATCTCCTGCCCCTTCATGCTCCTCTTCTAATATACTAATTTCTGCTCTTGCTTCTTCAAGAATATCAAGTGATTTATTTAAATCATATTCCATTATCTTTGGAAAAATTCGTTGCTCTTCTCCAAGCAAATGCTGCTCTAATTCATCTTTTAATAAGAAAAATTGGGTATATACTTCTTTCAAATGGGTGTCTCTTTCTCCATGCACACGGTATACTTTACTCACAAATGCAGATAACTCTTCTAGTAAATCCCTTGTTTGTGCATGATAATGGCGAATGATATGGTTTACTAAATCTGTTAACGGTATATTCATCCAATCCACTTCTTCTGTTGCTTGCATTTGCTCGTACATAATATTGAGCACTTTTATTAAATCCTTCTCTTCAAGCTGTAAGGAATTAATAACTTCGCCAATTGGACGGTTCCCTCCACAGCAAAAGTCAATTTTATATTCTTTAAATAGCTTACTCGCAGCTGGAAACTTAATAATAATATCACCTGTTTTTGTATCCTCTGTAAAAATGGTATTCATTTTGACACTCTCCTTTTTTAGAATAGCTTCAGTATAGGAGAAAAAAGCAAAGCAAAATAGGATTGAAATCACATATCAATCCTTGTTATAATTTATTCAGATATTCACATTATTAATTGTGAAAAAATACACAAACTCTACTGAGGTGTTTATATGCAACCATATGCGAATGAGCCTTGTCCTAAACGTGTGCCAATTTTCCATTCTTTATCCGAACTAGAAATTCAAAAAATAACTGACGTTGTCCATCATAAAGTCTTTAAAAAAGGCGAAAGAATTATAGAGGAAGGGGAAAAATCAACTTCCCTCTATATTATTCATAGTGGAAAAATAAAATTATCTAAATTAACTGTTCAGGGGAAAGAACAAATTGTCCATTTATTAACAGTTGGTGATTTCTTTGGAGAACAAAATCTCTTTCATGACAATACGGTTATGAACTTGAGCGGCTATGCAGTAGAAGATACAAAGATATGCCTTTTAAAGAAACAAGATTTTGATCAAATTATGGCAAATAATCCTGACATCTCTTTCAAATTTCTAAAAACAATCACAAAGCGCTTAGCCCATACAGAGGACTTAGCGAGAACATTAGCGACAAAAGACCCTGAAGTTAGAATTGCAAATATGCTTCTAGAGTTTTGTGAAATTTTTGGGACAGAGAAACAAAATGCTATTCTGATTAATCTTCCCATTACAAGAGAAGAGATTTCTAGTTACGTAGGTTTAACAAGAGAAACAATTAGTCGAAAACTTGCAAAGTTTGCGGATAAAGGAATTCTTACGTTGATCGGAAATAAACAAATCCTTATTAAAAATAAAGGAAAGCTGCAAACGACGGGTGATCCCCTCCTCGATTTTTAACCAATCATTTTTCGTGGTCACTCTTTTTTCCTGTTATTTAGATGTGGTTTTATTACCATTTTGCGGAGTCTAAAATAGGAATTTACCTCTCCATATAAGCAAAAAAAAAAACGCTTAGATAATCTATCTAAACGTTTCTCCATTAAATCTTAAGCTGTATGTCTTCCGCGCAATGTCCAAATTTGATAAGCCATCATGAAAGATTTTAAAATAGTCAAGTATGTTAATGTTATCCAACCACCCATCAAATATGGATTAATTGCTTGTTGAACAGCCTCACTTGTTAGAAAATCACGATAAGAAAAACATATATAGCCGATAATTAAAATAGTTATTGTTCCAAGCAAGATTCCTTGGGCTAATTTGCTTCGCGTTTTTCCTGACTCGGCAGCATATTGATTTGCCCATCCGTCTTTCTTATTAGCAGATAGCTTTTGCAGCCACACCTGACTAAAAGTCATTAAATTCACCCATAAATAAACTTCGGGAGCAATCAATAGTGCCGCAAAAATGACATCTATTGTCCGATGCATCGGTGTTTTGATAGCAAGAACCGTATTAAGAATAGATGCCAGTACTATTGGTGTTAACCATATCCAGGACCAATAAAATTGATCTGTCGCTAATGCAACACTTAATAAAATGACAAAGAGGACACGTATTACTAAATCCGAAAATGACTTTAGTTGGTTTCGCCAAATTTTCCCCTTGTGTCGCGTCTGAATACTTAAATCTTTATTTGTAAGCAATTCAACCGTTCCGGAATTCCACTTATTTCGTTGTTCCCTAAAAGTATGGTACGAGCGCATTGCATCTACAAAGCAGCGGCCCTTTGGACTAATAAGCGTCTTCCATCCCGATTTTTGCAATTGCCAAGTAAGTAGCATATCTTCTACATCACTATCATTCTGCCATGGGCCATCTAATTTATTATGGTTTACTACTTCTTGCAATGCTTCTGGTCGAAATAAGGTTGCTTGACCTCCAAGTACATATGTGCTGCCACCATGATACTGAAGATCTAATAGCCAGCTTGCCATATCTTGTTTTTGCTGATGTGTCCACCATCTACTAATGGGACCACCGTACTCACCGCTAGCTATCTTTTCTTCATAATAGACATCATGTTTGCTTAATAAGCTCTTCTTTTTCGGCATACGCATTGTATATTTAGCCATAACTCCACCAATGTTGCGGCCACTCATCAACCCTTCCCATAGATATTTTAAACAGTTAGGGGCTAAACGACTATCTGCATCCATCCCAAGAATCGCTTTAATACTTTGTTTATATAATTCTTGCGATTCGGTTAATTGAATATTATAGAAATCCATAATATCCCCATACAATAATTTCCATCCGCTATTTAAAGCGCCAACCTTCCGAAGTTTATTTCCTTCCGTAATAATCACTTTTAGATTTAAGCCGAATTCTTCGCCTGCCTTTATTGCCTTTTCTTCCGTGCGATCTGTACAGTTATCTGCGATGACATAAACATCTAACTCTACGCCTTTTGGTAGCAATTGATCATTAATTCCGGCTAAACAATCTCTAATGGATTTTTCTTCGTTGTGAGCAGGAATTAGTGCTACAATTCTAGGTTTCATATAGGATTTTTTTATACCAGGCATGCTAAAAAACGATATACTACCTTTTTCCTCTTCTACTACTAATGACAATGAATCCACCAACTTTCATTTTTCTTCATAATGCTATGTTAGACTTCATCAAGTTGTCTTACTAAAAAACAAATCGTTCTTTAAAAAGAACAAGTGAACAAAAAAAATAAAATAATAACTTTTGGATTCATCTCCACCATTCGTTCTTATTTAAGAACATTTTATCATTATAATTGCCTAAAAGTCAATCACATCCTTTTACTTTTTCTTTTTTCGTTCCTTTTATAGAACAACATCATTTCTGGATGACAGGAAAAACACTTCAAAATAATGAACACCTGTAGCTATTATTGGAACCCTTTCATTTTTGCTGTCCCCTTTATGTCAAAATAAAAGGCTAGCCATTGTTTTGACCAGCCTCCAACCATCATTCGACTATTTCGCTACCGTTCTATTTACTCTTACTATTGTTTTCCTAAACTTAAGACAGTTTCTAATAAAACATTTACACCCTTCTCACAATCCTCCCATGGCGTTAGTTCTTCCTCACAGTGACTTTTCCCCTTTATACTTGGTACAAAAATCATCGCTGTAGGTACCACACTTGCCATAAATTGAGCATCATGTCCCGCGCCACTTGCCATTGTCTTATAGGAGTAGCCTAAAGTTTTTACGGACTCTTCTATTTGTTCCAAAATCCTTTCATCAAACCAGACGGTATTTCTATCCCATAGTTTTATGGCCGTCAAGCTACAATCTTCTAGTTCAACAGAAGTATCTAAATCTTGCAAAACACTTTCCACTTGTTTCATAATAAGTGGATCCTTATGCCGAGCCTCTACTGTAAAAATCACCTTATTGGGAATAACAGTATGAATATTAGGATATGTATTCATTCTGCCTATCGTAAAAACTAATTCACTATCTAATTTTCCAAGCTGCTTTCTTATTTCCGCTATTATATCATTAGCAGCAAAAAGCGCATCTTTTCTCATTGACATTGGCGTCGTTCCAGCATGATTCGATTCGCCACTTACTGTTATTTCATAACACACCATTCCAACAACACATTCAACAACGCCAATTGTTAGATTCTCTGCTTCAAGAACTGGTCCTTGCTCAATATGCATTTCTAGTAATGCTGTGGCCTTTGTTAATCGGTTTTTCTTATCCCCATCATAGCCGATTGCTTTTAATGCCTGTTCAAAAGTAATGCCATTTTCATCTTTTTTTCTCATCATTATTTCTTTTTCAAATTTTCCTGTTATAACACCTGAAGCCATCATGGAAGGTTCGAACCTTGCTCCTTCTTCATTTGTGAAATTAACAAGCATTAACGGAATCCTTGGTTTAATGCTATTGTCTACAATCGTTGTAATGACCTCAAGTCCTGCTGCAACACCAAATACTCCATCAAATCGGCCCCCTTTTTTCACAGAATCCAAATGAGATCCCATTACAATTGGTGGATGCTCTGTTTCCCCCTCCAAAAGGGCATACATATTTCCCATATCATCAATACTTACGATCATCCCCAGTTCTTCACAGCAGCTGCGAAAATAATTTCTAGCCTCCTCATCTTCTTTTGACAAGGCAAGTCTCGTAACGCCATTATTTTCTGTCCTACCAAAGTCTGCAAATTTTTCTAATGAAGCTTTTAAGCGATCACCATTTATTAATACTTTTTGGCCCTCCATCCTTGATTCACTCCCTTTTTTAACTTTTTGAAGCGTGATGCATTTTTAATTGCTCTAGTAAAAGCACAGAAAAGTATTTTCTTCCGTTAGCCGTATGGATTCGTAGTGTTTGCTGTTCTACTAGTCGATTAGTTCTATCCTGTTTTTCTAGTTGAACCATCGCACCATTTAAATCTTCTAATATACTTTTTATTCGATAGCCGTCCGAAATTAAATAATCTATTTGGTCACGCTCATGTAAGAATTTCTGATAATCGGACATCTAACTCCTCCTTTTTAAAAAGTCTTTCTTCACGGGATTCAACATGATTATTTATTCAAGATAAATCTACTTCAAGCAGGGGAGCTTCCCATTCACTTACTGTCGCTGTTTAAATATTTCCAATTACATTCTAGTAACTAAACTCTTTCCACCATTGCATCCTCTATTTCTGTAGCTTCCTCTTCTGCTCCATCAATATACCAGTCATGACTTACCGTGATACCTAAATATTTTTCATCACAAGGATCCTCTATTTCTGCTTGTGGATATTTTTTAAACCACCAATATTTTGCCAATACATAATAAAGCCCTGATCCTACAACAAAACCAACGATGGAAGAATAAGAAGAAAGAAGATTTGCCAGCACTCCACCAACAATCCAAGCGATGAATCCAGCAAGATTTATTCCTTTCATATATCGAAATTGTCCATCTGGTTCATATAAATCGATGACATTTACCCTTCTTTTTCTTAAAAGATAGTAATCTGCAAACAAGATTCCTACAATGGATGTTAAAATTCCGCCGATAACAAGCAGGGCACTATTTAATACTTCAAATAAACTCCATGGCTGTGCAATGACACCAATAATTCCTGCAATCACCACGCCTACCCAAAAAGGCATCTTTGGTCCACCTACATTTGAAAAAATAGTGGCTGCTGGTATAACGTTAGCAGATGTATTTGTAGACCACTGTGCAAGAACAATCATTAATAATAAGATTCCTAATGCGAAACCACTTGCAGCTTCTTGCAAAGCAACGACAGGATCTGCGTTAGAAACAGCCATATAGGATACTGCACCAATGATAATCATAAATGTATTCACAATCGGCATTACAACAATGCTTCCTAGTAGCTGTGTTTTATTTCTTTTAAACCAATTTCTTTCTTCTTTTGGTGCTTTAAAAAAACGAGAGAGAGAAGGCATATCGGCAGCTAATGTTGCCCAAAATCCCATATTGCTCATGACAATGACCATAAATGCTGTAAAAGCAGCTCCCCCTGTTACAGGGCTTTCCACCCAAGTCCACACATCCTTTCCATCTGCAATGGCTTTATCAGATAAAGAGACATACATCCAGCATGAGATGAGGATAATAATAGGTGCCGCCAAATCAGCAAATCGTTCAATTGATTTAATCCCTAATGAAGTATTTAATAATTGCAATGCAGCAAAGAGAAAAAAGCATACTAGCCAATTGTCAAAGCCAAATAATAAATTTAATATGGCATTAATGGCAGTCGATCCAAAATACGTGTTAATTCCAAACCAGCAAGCGGCAGTAACCCCCCTTACAATAGAAGGAATATGTGTCCCAATCGTTCCAAATGGAGCCCTCATATAAACAGGAAACGATAGGCCATGCTCCACCCCTATATCGCCAATAATCGTCATAAGAATTCCTATAGCTACTGAACCGATGATTGTTGCTAAGATAACCATACCTAAAGGAAGGTTTATAATCCCTCCCCCGCCAATGGCAAATGCCGCCAGTACAATTGCCATCCCTACCCAAATAACCGCAAAACCAAATGGTCCAATACTTCGTTTTTCGTGACTAATCGGCAATAAATCAGGAGATTTTAAATAATTACTTTTTTGGGACATATAAAACACCTTCCTTTTATTTATTCAGAATATTAAGAATTCAAAAATCATACATTACTACTTCATTGTTAGTGATTTGCTTTTTGCAGATAATGCTTCTCCATACTTTGCACGTTTTAAATACTGACCTTTACCTGCTGTCCCTACAAATACTTTATTTTTAATCACATATTCTCCTCTTGAAAATACCGTAACTGGCTCTCCTATAATCTCCATGCCTTCAAACGGATTATAATCAACAGCCATATGATGTGTTTCAGCGGAAATTATTCTTTCTGTCTCTGGATCAAAAAGAACGATATCAGCATCTGCACCAATAGCAATCGTTCCTTTTTTCGGATATAGACCAAATAACTTGGCAGCACGAGTGGAAGTTATCTCTACAAATTGATTTAAGGTAATTCTTCCTTTTTTTACACCTTCAGAAAATAAAATACTCATTCTATCTTCAATAATTGGTCCACCATTCGGTATCTTTGAAAAATCGCCTCTCCCTAAATCTTTCTGTCCTTTAAAATCAAATGAACATTGATCTGATCCTAATGTTTGCAGTTGACCAGTTTTCAATGCATTCCATAATACATCTTGATTCCAAGCTTCTCTTAAAGGCGGAGACCATACATACTTCGCTCCTTCAAAATTAGGCTTTTCCAAATAGGATTGATCTAATACCAAATATTGAGGACATGTTTCTCCCCAAATATCTACTCCTTTTTTCCTAGCCTCCTCTAATTGTTTCACTGCTTCTGCACAGGAAACATGGACAACATAAAGTTGTGAATTGGCTAGCTGTGTTAATGTTGCAGCTCTACCTGTTGCTTCTCCTTCTGCTTCTGGTGGTCTTGTTAATGCATGATAAATGGGGTCAGTATTTCCTTCTTCCAATGCCTTTTTTACCAAATAATCAATTACATCCCCATTTTCTGCATGAACCATAACTAGTGCGCCTAATTCCTTTGCTGCTATTAACGTCTTAAATAATGTCTCGTCGTCCGCTTGAAATTGATTTTTATATGCCATAAATACTTTTAAGGAAGTGATGCCTTCCTCTGTGATCATTTCCTGTAGTTCCTCTAGCACCAGATCTGTTACTTCTACTATTTGCAAATGAAATCCATAATCAATCACTGCCTTATCTTTAGCTTTGGCATGCCAAGTTTCGATTGCGCTTTTTAAGCTTTTTCCTTTCGTCGTTAAACAAAAATCAATAATAGAAGTCGTCCCTCCAAACGCAGCAGCCATTGTTCCTGTTTCAAAATCATCTTTCGTCATTGTCCCCCCAAACGGCATATCTAAATGCGTATGCGGATCAATGCCTCCTGGAAAAACATACATTCCTTTTGCATCAATGATTTCAGCCTGAAGATCTATTATGTTCTCGGCAATTTGGGTAATTACTCCATTTTCCATTGCAATATCTGCATTATACGTATCAGTTGCTGTTACAATACAACCATTTTTAATAATTTTTTTCATGGTCATTCCTCCATTTACTTTTTAGGTCTGAACATTATCTTTTTCAGCTGAAAAAATTTACTTATTTCCTATTCCTAATGCAGTAGGAAATGCTCCAATTACGGCTTGTCGTTCATTCCATGTCATCGCAGGCATAGAATGAGCAACTTCTATCATTTCAATGGCTCCATCCACTGGACATACAATGGAACAGAGATTGCATCCTACACAATCCTCCTCTCTTACCTTTAAATAGCTTTTTCCATTACTATCCTTTAGCATGTCAATACATTGATGACTTGTATCTTCACAAGCAATATGACATTTATTGCAATTGATGCAAACGTCATTATTGATTTGTGCTACAATTTGGTAATTTAAATCGAGGTCTCCCCAGTCCGAATATTTCGGTACAGATTTCCCTACTAATTCCATAACAGATGAAAGATTTTTATCATCTAAATAATTATTCAACCCATCTATCATATCTTCGACGATTCGAAAACCATGGTGCATAGCAGCTGTACAGATTTGCACATTTGTTGCTCCCATTAGCATAAATTCCACAGCATTTTGCCAATTGGAGATGCCGCCAATTCCTGAAATAGGAACATTAATTAATGGATTTCTAGCACATTCTCCTACCATATGCAATGCGATTGGCTTGACTGCTGGTCCACAATAGCCACCATGGGCCCCTTTTCCAGCAACATGAGGAATCGTATCCCAAGTATCAATATCTACCCCTGCTAAACTATTAATTGTATTTATCATACTAATGGAGTCTGCTCCTCCATTCACTGCTGCTTCTGCAGTTGCAGTTATATCCGTTATATTAGGGGTTAATTTTACAATTACAGGTGTCTGTGCTACTTCCTTCACCCAATATGTCTGCTTTTCAACCAACTCTGGAACTTGCCCAGATGCAGCCCCCATTCCTCTTTCTGCCATTCCGTGTGGACAGCCAAAATTAAGTTCTAATCCATCAACACCTACTGCCTCTACTTTTTTAACAATTTCATGCCATTTTTCCTGCTTTGGTTCCACCATTAATGAAGCAACTATGGCATGATTGGGAAATCTTTTCTTTGTTTCATATATTTCTTTTAAATTTACATCTAATGGTCTGTCGGTAATTAATTCAATATTATTAAAACCCGCAACCCTTTGCCCATTAAAGCTTACAGCTGCAAACCTTGAGGATACATTTAAAATCGGATCTCCTAGTGTCTTCCACACAGCACCTCCCCAACCCGCTTCAAAGGCGCGTTGCACTTGATAACCAGAATTTGTTGGCGGAGCAGAAGCTAGCCAAAACGGGTTTGGTGATTTAATACCTGCTAAATCAACACGTAAGTCTGCCATGCTATTCCTCCTTTGTTATGCGGTTTCCATCTTTTTCGAAAGAAAAGATTGATGAATACGATAGGCACTTTCCTTCCCTTGCTGTGCCGCTGATACAACCATAGCCTCACCTTGCCCTTTTCCAAATATAACATCACCACATGCGAATACTTTACTATTACTAGTTTGATAGGTTGCAGAGTGAATGTTGACAATTCCTTGATCATGTTCTAATCCGAATTCCTCGATTAAATCTATATATCTAGATTGCCCAATTGCCTTAATTACAGCATCTACTTCCAATATAAATTCTGAGTTTTCTTGTTCAATAGGTCTTCTTCGACCATCTGCATCTGGTTCTCCAAGCATCATTTTGACACATTCTAAGCCAATAACTTCTCCCTTTTCATTCCCAATAATTTTTTTCGGAGCAGTTAGCCATCTGAATTCAATGCCATCCTGTTTTGCAAATTCGTACTCAAAATCATATGCAGACATTTCGGCTTCTGTACGCCGATATACTATTTTGACATTCTCGGCGCCTAAGCGAATGGAACAAGTTGCCGCATCTATCGCTGTATTTCCAGCGCCAATTACTGCAACCCTTTTTCCAATTAAATCTGTCGATAATGGCTTTGTCTTTGTTTCTTTTACAAACTCAATCGCATCATAAACGCCAGTTAATGTTTCACCTGGAATACCTATATTAGGTACATTAGCCATTCCAATCGCAAGCAATACCGAATCATAGTTTTCAAGAATCTCTTGTACAGAAATATCCTCTCCAACCCTTGTATTCGTCCGGATTTCAACTTCTAAATCTCTTACTTGTTCTACTTCCCAATAAGAAACTTCTTTTGGAAGACGGAAGGAGACAATCCCATATGTATTTAAACCTCCCGCATTACTTTCAGCTTCAAAAATAGTGACATTATACCCGAGTAGCGCCAGTTCTCTTGCTGCTGAAAGTCCTGCTGGACCACCGCCTACAATTGCGATGCTTTTATTTATTGGAGGGACATTTCGCTTAAATAGTACCTGGTTGTTATACCTCGCCCAATCCGTTGCATATCGCTGAAGGTTTCCAATCATAATTGGTTTTGTTGAATTGTTCAGCACACAAGCTCCCTCACACAATTCTTCTGTTGGACAGACTCTAGAACAACTTGCCCCGACAGGATTTGCTGACATAATTGTCTTCGCAGATCCCTTCAAGTTTCCTGAAGCAATTTTTTTAATAAAACTAGGGATATCAATACCAGTTGGACAAGCCGTTATACAAGGCGCATCATAACAATATAGACAACGATTTGCTTCTTCTAATGCCTCCTGATTGGAAAGTGCTTCTTCTACTTCAGAGAAATTAGCCAATAACTGTTCATAAGAAAGCGTAGCATTAGATTTTCTCATAATCGACCTCCTTTAAATTGGTTATTAAATTGCGATTAAGAAAAATTAATAGGCTGTTTATACAACAAACTCTTTAATTAGTATTAAATAAATCACAGCCTATTGGACATGAAAAAAATTCTCTACCGTGTCGGAGTCTTGTATGGAATTAAATCTGTTTAAGTAAGTGTTGTTGTAGAATAAGTAGAATAGTTGTTTTAATGTTAAACGACGAAGAAGAAGTTACGATTGATGATGTTAGTTTTCATAACATTTATAGGATAAGATTTCCCTATTATAAGCTGATTGACATATTTAGTAAATGGATTTTATAGAAAATTAACAATATCCTACTATTTTCTTAAAATTGTTGCTAAACATGTTAGATTTTCTTTCGTAATTAATATTCTTGGTACTTCGATTTTTATCTAAGAAAGAACTTTCTGAGTCGATTGATTATTTTGTAGCACTTTCATTAAGACAGAAATAATAAAGTTTAGGTCATCTTCTGTAGATGATAATGGCGGGCTAAGTGTTAAAATATTATTGTATCCATCAACTGTGTCCCCATTTTTCCCTATTATAAGTCCTTCTTTTTTACATTCTGCAACAATCTTAGCCATATATTTAGATGATACAGGCACCTTTGTAAATTTATCTTCGACTAGCTCTATACCCAAAACTAGTCCTAATCCTCTTATATCTCCCACATTTGGATGACTATGTAAGCCATTTTTTAGATGTTCTAAAAGATATATCCCACTCTGAGCAGATTTTTCTACTAAATTTTCCTTTTCTAATATTTCGAGATTTTTTAAGGCAACAGCACAAGAAGATGGATTCCCACCAAAGGTATTGATATGGCGAAAATGGACATTTTCTTCTGTTCCTTTAAACTTCTCAAAAATTTCTTTTTTAACAGCTGTTACAGATAAAGGTAAATAAGCACTTGTTAACCCTTTAGCCATCGTTACAATATCTGGTTTGATATTAAAATGTTGGTGACCAAATTTCTTGCCAGTTCTTCCAAAGCCACAAATTACTTCATCCATAATAAGTAAGATTCCATATTTTTTACAAAGCTCCTGTACCTTTTCTAGATAAGAAGGATGCGGAATTAATACTCCTCCTCCCGTTATCAACGGCTCCATAATAACCCCTGCAATTGTCTCCTTTTGCTCCCAAATTATTTTTCTCTCCAATTCTTCCATCAACATAGAATGAAATGCCTCTATTGACATATTGTCGGGTCTCCGATAGGAATCTGGAGGTGAGATGTGAAGAAATCCACTTGCAAGGGGCTCATATTTATATTTTCGAAGTGCCTGTCCCGTTGCCGATAAGGCTCCCATTGAACTTCCATGATAGGCACGGTGTCTTGAAATGAATTTAAATCGACCATGCTCTCCATTTTGCTGATGATACTGACGAATTAATTTAAAGGCGACCTCATTCGCGTCTGAACCGCTATTTGAATAGAAAATCATATATTCTCCTTCTAGCCATTCATTAATTTTCTCTGCAAGCTTTATAGCCGGAATATGGCTTTGGGTTAAGGGCATATAGCATAATTCTTTCATTTGTTCATATGCTGCTTTTGCCAATTCCTCTCTTCCATATCCGATATTGACACACCAGAGTCCAGACATTCCATCTAGGTAGCGATTCCCATCATAATCGATAATCCATGATCCCTCCCCCTTAACAGCAATCATTGCTGGGTTTTCTTCAACATATGGAGAGATATGATGCCAAACATTACTTTGATCCCGTTCAATTAATGAATCTGTCTTTGTTTTTTCCATGGAACCACTCCTTAAAAACAGGTTAAGCATTCGTACTTTTTTAATTGCCATAAAAGAAAGGACAATTAATTGACGATGCTTGTTAACTAAGATACTATATAATTTACAGATTATTCTCACTATTTTCATTTTACATGGTGTCAAATGTTTTAATATTTTATTTTACATTTAGGAGGGTGCTCAAAATGGTTCTTGGCAAATTAACGGTTGAAGAAGCATTAAAACGACATACGTTTCAGCACGCGAAAGTATTGACAGGTGTAAATGGATTAAATAGAGTAATTAATTGGTGTCATATATTAGAAGTGAAGGATATCGATTTATTTATCAATGGAGGAGAATTAATTTTAACTACTGGCATCGGATTATTAGATTCTGATAATCAAAGAAACTATGTAGAAACATTGATAAAAAAGCAAACAGCTGGATTATGTATTGAATTAGGCTCTTTTATGCATGAAATTCCTAGGAACCTTTTATCTTTAGCAGAACAACAAAATTATCCAATCATAATTTTTGAGAAAACGGTGAGATTCATTGATATAACCCAAGATATTCATTCCCTGTTAATTAATCGACATCATCAAAATATGTTGGATCTTGACCGCTTATCTCAGAATTTTAATAAGCTTTCGTTGCAACCTAACGGAATACTAAAAATCCTTCAGGAGCTATCTCTATATTTCCAAAGTCCATGCTTTTTCATTACAAGTAATGAAAAATACTACTACCCTACTAATCAAGGGGAAACGGAAGCTGCCATTAGAGAATTTATAAATAACCATTCAAATGAACCAAAAACATTATCAACATTTTGTTTAAATAACAAATCATTTAGCGTGAATGCAGTGCAAGTATTCGAACAAGTTTGGGGCTATCTATTAATAGAAACTAGCAAATTCCCTTCCTCTGAGCTTACTGCTCTTATGTTAGATCGAGCATCAATTGCACTTTCTCATATTCTCCTTCGCAATCGAACGATAGAAGAACGAAAGCAAAGCGACGAGGCAGAGCTGATTCATTCACTCCTTAACATGGAAAACTTGGAAAGTAACCAGCTAAAGAACATTTTACCAATGTATTGTTTTTCCCATTCTTTCCGACTTATTTGCTGGCCACTACTTGAAGATGAGCAAGTTAATTCCAGTAAAGGGGAAGAATTTAAACTCTATCACTTAACATTATTACGCCCTTTTTTCAACAAATTAGGATTTCATCCCATCATCTCCTTCCGACACCAAGAATTAATAGTAATGATATATATGAATCTCTCCAAAGAAAAAAAAGTAAATTGGCAACAAATCACTGATAAAATATCAGAACTTACTGAGACTTATTTTCCTGCACAAACATTTTTTGGTATCAGTTCCATTCATCAAGAACCAATTAAAGCAAGAACTGCCTATGAAGAAGCAAAGCAAATCATCCTCTTAAAACAGAAAAAATTAATTGATTCCCATACTTATGAGCAAATAGGAATCTACCATTTAGTTCTTCCATTATTAAAAACGAATATTATTAAAGCGTATATCGACGTTCATCTAGGAAAAGTGATCGATTATGATCGAGTGAATAATAGCGAACTCCTTAAAACGCTTACTATCTATTTAGACTGTAACGGCAATAAAAAAGAAGCTTCTGAGCGCTTATTTATCGTACGACAGACCCTTTATCACCGCATAGAGAAGCTTGAAGGAATTCTCGGCCCCGACTTTATGCATTCGTCTAATCGATTAGCAATTGAAGTTGCCATAAAAGCCTTTTCCTTAGAAGAAGACGAGATGTACGTTAAAGATCAACTAATTGCTGATGCAAAATAATTCGACTTCTACTATGCTTCGATTTTGTTATTTCATATTTTGGGTGGGGACCTATTTTGCGTGGGGAAGAGGCAAGTTAGGTTGTTACTTTTATGGTAAGGCGAATATTATTTAGGTAGCCGTCCTGATTGGAGAGAAGAATGGTACATTCCGCTGTTTGTCTCCTATTCAATGGGGAATTCTGGCTTTTATGTTTAAGGCAACGCCGGTTTCCCCTTATTTTTTATGAATTTCGGCTTTCGTTTTTGGGATAAACGCCACTTTTCTGCTGTTGCCTCTGCTTTTTGGTTTTCATCTTCCGGATGAACACCACTTTTTCTCTGTTGCCTGCACTTTTTGGTTTTCATCTTCCCTATGAACACCACTTTCCCTCAAGCATCTGCTTCTTTTGGTTTTCATTATTATTTATTCATCAACAGAATAGGGAGGTGAACATTTTTATATTCACCTCCCTTTCTATTATTATTAATTACACTGAAAAGAACGAATGCGGTTAGTATCTGTGCCGTAATAAGACCAATGATTCATTCGCCAACGATATCCTGCAATGGAATGTCGTCCAACAAAAGTTGGATAGAACCAAAATCCTCGACCATTCTCTAGCCAAACATAAGTAAAACGGAACAGACAAGGTCTCATTGAACCAGAATCGACTGCAAAAGTACTTACAGACGACTGATTTAATTGTGGTGTAAAGGATGGTGGCGGTGTTGGTGGTGGTCCGTGATCTGCTCCACCCCCAATATTTGGAGCATCCGGATGAGCAGGATGTCCTCCTGGACCTGCTGGTGGCATTTCACCTCCAGGAAATGGCGGCAAAACGCCTCCTCCGATTGGAGGTATATGTGGAACAGTCCCTCCACCAATCGGCGGGAAGATTATTCTATTTTGTTGTGGAGATACTTGTTGAACATAGTAAGGATAATAAGGCTGAAAATACATCATTTTTCCCCTTTCTTTTTTGATATATTAATCTATGCAATTCACCCAGTCAAGGTGCAAGGTTATAGTAACCTCCACCCTTAAGAGAAAACGACTAAGCTATTGCTTTACCTCATAATTTGCTTTCCATTTTTTACGAAAAACAAGACCCGAAATCCATAATATACCAATTAATCCAACCACCGTTCCAATGCTCAAATATACCCATGGACCTTCTATAAAATGCATTGCTCGATGATGATCCTTTACTAGCCAATAGCAAGAGCCACTTAAAATAAGACCTACAGGAATAATAACTGGACGGTAATCTTTTAATCCCAATAGCTTTTGAACAGCTATGGATGAGCAGAGAAATGCCATAATAATTTGAGTTAAAATCGATAACGCAAAAAATGCAATCATAATCATTTCATAACGATGGATAAAAAGACCAATTTCCGCACTCCTTGCCATTTGCATACAGGAAACAATATACTGGGCTGCGACGTCTGCTGTAAGCACTCCTGTTTCGAGAATTGGCCACATAACGATGATTATTCCACCATAAAAAATACCTGCTGTGGAAGATTTTATCCATGTCTCTTTGTCCCTTACTAAAGGAAGAATCATACAAATCATCATGGCAGCCATCGCATAATCTGTATTATGATGACGGCTCGCCCAAACCGTTTCTTTAAATCCTGATTGAAAAACTGGCTGAAGCTCTCTTATATCAAAATTACTAAGAGATCCAAGCATTAGCAAGATGTTCAAAGCAATTATAGAGAATACTCCAATCAATGCCATTCTTGCAACCACTTCAATTCCAAAATTTATATATTTATTAAATTTTTTTACCGTTAGTTAACCAACATCTATAGTTCTTTAGATACTGGTATAATGGACTACTTTGTACTAGTCTAAGTATATAATTTAACTAATCGACGAAAGGGCAAAATCATTGAAAAATGATGACGCAAAGCTATAGGGGCTTCAGGGTATAAAGGTAGACGGAATAATTTCCAATCATTCCATACTCTTGCCAGCCAGTTACCGAATATACCTTCGACGATTCAGATGAAGGGGACTAGAAAATTGAGACAGGAAAATAACGATGAATTAATAATAAAACGAGCAAGAATTGTGAAGGAACAAATTGATTCTATTGAAACTGGCCATATAGGAAGAGGCTTATTTTTCGGCATGCTCATAAGCACTCCATTATGGATTTCTTTTTTTGGATGGCT
This sequence comes from Niallia sp. HCP3S3_B10, assembly GCF_052064465.1. Classification (NCBI taxonomy): domain Bacteria; kingdom Bacillati; phylum Bacillota; class Bacilli; order Caryophanales; family Bacillaceae; genus Niallia; species Niallia sp. HCP3S3_B10. The sequence goes on from NZ_JBQHVO010000010.1 coordinate 87,918, forward strand.
TCGTATTTTCCTTTTTTTATTGGAGAAGTAAAACCTAACCAACATGAAAATATTTTACTTATACGGAATAAGGGCATATAATCATGATAAGAATAGGCATGGAAACCATTAGGAAAGGAGCTTTCATAATGGAAGATTCAAAAGAGAAATTAGAACAAGAAATATCGGTAGCAGGAAAGCATTATTCCGAGGAAAAATTCTGGAAGAAACTTGCAAGGTTTGGTAAAAAAGCAGGTTCCTCTGTTGTTTATGCGGTTTTACTTTTATATTACACCTTACAAAAACCAAATGTACCTAAAAAAGTAAAAGCAACTATTATTGGAGCTTTAGGCTATTTTATCTTACCAATTGATTTAATACCTGATTTTCTAGTTGGGATAGGCTATACCGATGATTTAGGTGCTTTAGGGATTGCATTACTCCAAGTAGCCATGTATATTGATGATGATATTAAATCTAAAGCAAGAACAAAGCTTGCAGAGTGGTTTGGTAACAAAGTGGATACCACGGATATAGATAAAAAATTGCATTAACGAAAAAAAGATCTCTAATGTCCTAAAAATAAAGCAGGTGAAAAAATATCAACTATTTTCTTCGCTTGCTTTTTTATTCCCAAAAATCAAAGTAACCGAAAGCAAACAACCTAAGTATTTCTAGGATAATTATTGAAGTCAAGGCTAAACTATCTTTATCTTAAAAATAGGATGGTGTTATCTTTGTCTTATATATGGCAGTCAATCATACTTATACTTTCCGGAATATTGCTACTCCGTTTGGCTGGTAGAAAATCCATTTCTCAAATGACACTAGCTCAAACGGTTATTATGATTTCTTTAGGAACCATTATTGTTCAACCGATTGTCGAAAAAAGTACTTTTAAAGCTATTATTAGTGCGGGTATTTTTGTTGTCACTATACTCCTTTTAGAGTTCTTACAGCTTAGATCAAATCGATTTGAAAAGTTTATAACAGGTAAATCAAAAGTAGTGATTAATAACGGACAAATAAATAGTAAAGAGCTAAAAAAGTTAAGATTGACAGTAGATCAATTAGAAATGCGTTTAAGAAACAATGGTATCAGTAAAATAGAGGACATAAAACATGCGACAATCGAGCCTAATGGTCAATTAGGGTTTGAATATATGGAGAACGCCAAGCCTCTAACAGTTGGAGAATTTCAAAAAATAATGCATACGTATTTTTCGAATCCACAAAATCCTAATCCTACTCAGACCATGAGTAATGGAAACAATATTTTCAGCGAAATAAATGAGCAGGATCAGCATAATCCTAAGTGGCTTCAATAAATAAAAGGGACTCCAAAAGTCTGTAACATGACTTTCGGACAGTCCCTTTTTTGTTATTATAAAAACAACCCAACAATTGTCGCTGTTAAAGTAGAAGCTAGTGTTGCTGTTAATAACATTTTCAAACCGAATTTTGCAACGATATCTGCTTTTTTCGCATTAATCGCTTGTATCGATCCAGCAATAATCCCAATACTAGAGAAGTTTGCAAAAGATACAAGGAATGTAGAGACAATTCCTACTGTTTTCTCTGATAACTCCCCAATCATTGGCTGGAATTGCAGCATTGCTACAAATTCATTTGCAGCTAATTTCGTACCCATTACAGATCCAGCAGTTACAATTTCACTGACAGGTATCCCCATTATCCAAGCAACCGGCGCAAATACATATCCTAATAATCCAGTAAATCCGATTCCGAAAATACTTGTAAAGAAACCATCAATTAAAGCAAGTAAACCTACATAAGCAACTAGCATAGCGGCAACAATTAAAGCAACGCGTCCACCATCTAAAGCGCCTGCTGAGATTGCTCCAAATACAGAATTGGTGTTGGAAACATCTTTAATGTTAATTGTCTCATCTTCATCTTTTGAAATAGGAGCAACTAATGTTGCAATTATTAATGCAGATAATGCATTTAAAATCATAGCAGCAAGTACATATTGCGGAGGAATCATTTCCATATATGCTCCCATAATGGATGCAGATACAGATGCCATAGCAGATGTACAAACAATGAATAGCTTATTGGCATTCATAGAATCTAAATGTGTTTTAATCGCAATAAGTGATTCAGATTGACCAAAGAAGATAGAGTTAATGCTATTAAATGTAACTACCTTTGATAACCCAGTAATTTTCGCCAATGCCCCACCAATATATTTAATCGCTAGCGGCAAAACTTTTATGTGGGTTAATAAAGATAATAAAGTAGAAGTGAAAATGATAAGCATCAGTACATTTATAAAAAATACACTTCCACCTTCTGGAACTAATCCACCTGTAACAAAACTAACACCTTCATTCCCATAGTTAAGAACTTTGGAAACTCCATTGGATGTAGCTTCAACTATTTTTAGTCCTACAGTAGTTTTAAACATTATTAGTGCAACAATAAATTCAAGCACAAATAATACGAGGATAGCTCTGAAATTAATCCTTTTTTTATCATTTGATAGTAAAAAGGCAATTGCTATCGTTACGATGATACCTAATATCCCAACTAAAATCGACATAGAAAATTCCTCCTAAATAAGAAACAAAAACAAGCCTTTCTCCTTAACATAAAACTATCTCAATATAGTTAATATGTTTTCGATAAGCATTGTTAATACATTAAAAACGATATACAGTTTTAGATGTTACCTTATATTTAGGCCATTGTCATCCTTTAATTGAATATCAGGTTAAATTAATAAAATTAAAACCTTTCAAAAAATTATCTAAATATATTTAATTTCTACGATTCAAAATTCTTTTCCAAAAATCACAGAAATAAAAGGAAGCAATTTTAGAAAGTACTCCCTAAAATTGCTTCCTTTTATCCTATTATATATTCTACTTCTTATTCTTTAATGAATATTTTCCTTTTCTTGCTTTGCAGTTTCATATGCATTATTCACACTGTGTAAAAGGACACTATTTTAAAGTACTTTCGCACTTTCCAATCCTTACTATTGTGTTATCTTTGCTTTTTTTGATAAAAAAAGCTGAACTATTTCTTCTTGACTATACTTTTGCAGGAGAAGAGAATCGATCATTTCTCGAACTGCACCATCTCCTCCATTTGATTCAGCTACAAATGCGACTTGATTTTTCACAAAATCAATCGCATTTTTGGGAGCACATGGCCATCCTACCTTTGTTAAAATAGGAATATCGTTGAGATCATCACCCATATAGCATACTTCCTCAAACCCTATTCCTATTTCATCGATTATCTTCTGAAGTGTTATCAACTTATCATGAATTCCTTCAAAAACATAGTCAAATTTTAACTCTTCTGCTCTTTTTCTAACTGCTTCAGACTTCCTGCCCGTTATAATAGCAGTCTTTATCCCTACTTGTTTAGCTAGACTAATCCCCATTCCGTCCTGGGTATGAAAAGCTTTATACTCCGTTCCGTCTGAACCAATATACAGTCTCCCATCTGTTAATACTCCATCCACGTCTAATACAATTAACTTAATCGCCATGTAATTACTTAAATGCCTAACTTCATTAAATCATGGAGATGGAGCATTCCAACTGGTTTATTATAGGGATCCACAATTGGGAGTACGGTTATTTCTTTCTCCTCCATTAATTGCAGGGCTTCAGCAGCTAAAGCACCTCTTTCAATTACAATCGACGGAGCAGAGATTAAATTTTCGACATTTTCATTCATGACATCCATCGAGAGGGCAAAGGCTCTACGGATATCTCCATCTGTAAGAACCCCTATTAATTGATCGTTTTCATTCACAATCGATGCTGCTCCTAAACCTTGATCTGTCATCGCAAATAAGGCATCTTTCACTTTGTCTCCTTCTCGGACAATAGGGTTTTTCCTCGTATGAAAAATAATATCGTCGACCTTTAATAATAATTTCCTACCCAAAGAACCATTTGGATGATAAAGTGCAAAATCCTCTGGTCTAAACTTTCGTGCTTCTAATAACGCAATAGCAATAGCATCGCCTAAGGCAAGGGTTACAGTTGTGCTTGTTGTTGGTGCTAAGCCTAACGGACATGCTTCTTCAAACTCCCCTAGACATAGAGCTACATCAGCCTTCATTGCTAAAGTGGAAAATACATTTTTCGTAATAGCAATTAACTTCGCTCCAATCGTTTCTATGGAAGGAAGTAATCGTAGTACTTCATCACTTTCTCCACTATTTGAAATAGCGAGTACAACATCATCTGAAGTCACCATCCCTAAATCTCCATGCAACCCTTCAGATGGATGCAAATAGCAGGATGGTGTTCCTGTGCTTGAGAAAGTCGCCTGTATCTTTCTACCAATAATACCTGACTTTCCTATACCCGTTACCACTACCTTCCCTTCACAGGATAAAATTAGTTGAATGGCATCTTCTACTGAATTATCCAACATATCTCTTAAATCCAATATTGCTTGTGCTTCTTTTTCTAAAACGTTTGCTAATGTATCTGTGTAATCGAATTTCGGTAAATTAATTTCTTGCATATAAATCACTCCCATTCTTACAGATTTTTCACCAGTGCATCAATCTCCACTATTGGCTTTAACACTTCCTCTAACTCGGCTAATTTCACCATGTTTGGTCCATCAGACATTGCTTCATCAGGATTCGGATGAACCTCCATAAATATGGAAGAAATCCCTACTGCAGCTGCAGCTCTTGATAAATAGGGAACAAATTCTCTTTTTCCACCAGTTGTTGTTCCATTGCCGCCTGGTATTTGAACACTATGTGTGGCATCAAAAACGACTGGTACCCCTAATTCCTGCATCGTTATAAGAGATCGCATATCCACAACTAAATTATTATAGCCAAATGTGGAACCACGTTCCGTTAATAAAATCTGTTCATTTCCGCTCTCTCTTAACTTAGTAACAACATTTTTCATATCCCACGGTGCCAAAAACTGTCCCTTTTTCACATTCACAATCTTTCCTGTTTCTGCGGCAGCAACCAATAAATCAGTTTGTCTGCATAAAAAAGCTGGTATTTGCAATACATCCAATACTTCTGCTGCAACAATCGCTTGAGCTCGCTCATGAATATCTGATGTAACTGGCACATCAAATGTTTCTTTTACCTTAGCTAACATTTCAAGACCTTTCTCCAAACCTGGTCCTCGAAAAGAATGAATGGAAGAGCGATTTGCTTTGTCATAGGATGCCTTGAAGATAAAAGGGATGTTTAGCTTTGTTGTTAATTCCTTTAGGTGTTCAGCCGTTTCCATAACAAGTTTCTCATCCTCCATAACACAGGGACCAGCAATTAGAACAAAGGGTTCCATGCCTCCAAAGACAATAGTATCGTTTAATATAACTTTTTGTGTAATGGTACATACCTCCTCTATAAATGAATTTCCTTAAAATTATTCTGAATGATGTTTTATAAGCAAAATGTGGTAGATGAGATGGATAAGGGAAAGGATATTTTTTGGAATTTTCTAATTATATACCGTGTAGTTTACATAATATATGAAAGAAGATGTTTTGAAAAGGATTTTGTTACATTATCTGACACACTTTTTTTATTTCCCCCTAAAACATCGTTATTTTTCTGACAAAAAAAGACTTTCCGTTATATTAGGAAAGTCTCTCTTCATAAAGCTTTGCCTTAGGAAATGAATTAAGCTATTGTCTTTTCTTCCATTTGAGTTGTTTTGACTCGAGAACCTGGAATAATATTAAATAAAATATTTAATATTATCGCGGTTATTCCACCTGCCACGATACCACTTTGGAAAAGAATGCGGATGCTTTCTGGGAATTTCATAAAAATATCAGGAACGACAGTTACACCAAGTCCCATCCCTATTGAGCATGCAAGAATTAATAAGTTACCTTGTTGATTAAAGTCTACTTTTCCAAGCATTTTAATACCATAGGACACTACCATTCCAAACATCGCAAGAGAAGCTCCCCCAAGGACTGGAGTTGGAATCAATGTTGTAATAGCTGCAATTTTAGGAATAAAGCCTAAAATAATTAAAATCGTACCAGCTGCATAAATGACATTTTTCGTTTTTACACCTGTTAGCTGAACAAGCCCAACATTTTGCGAATACGCAGTGTAAGGGAATGAATTAAATATTCCACCAATAACAGATGCCACTCCTTCTGAACGATAGCCCTTCGCTAGATCCTTTTCAGATACCTCTTTGTTTGTAATATCTCCGAGTGCTAGATAAACGCCTGTTGATTCAATTAAACTCACAATAGCAACAAGTGTCATCGTAATGATAGAAGTAAGATCGAAGGTTGGAGCCCCGAAATAAAACGGAGTAATTCCATGAAGCCACTTTGCTTCTCCTACCTCTGAAAAATGAACCATCCCCATAAATGATGCAATAATGGTTCCAATAATAATACCAAGTAAAATAGAGATTGTTTTGATAAATCCAGTTGTAAACTTATTAAGTAAAATAATGATTGCTAACACACCAAAAGCAAGAACTAAATTTTTTAGGTTACCAAAATCTGCACTACCTTCTCCACCAGCCATATCATTAAAAGCTACAGGAATTAAAGTAAGACCTATGATTGTAACAACAGAGCCAGTAACAACTGGCGGAAAGAATTTTACTAGTTTGCTGAAAATAGATGAAATAAGAACGACAATAATACCAGAAACAATAATTGCTCCATAAATAGCGGATATTCCATGCTTACTGCCAATTGCAATCATTGGACCAACAGCTGTAAATGTACAACCTAACATAACAGGAAGACCGATTCCAAAGAATTTGTTTTTCCAAACCTGTAATAATGTCGCTACCCCACAAGTTAATAGGTCGATTGAAATAAGGTATGCTAATTGTTCTGATGTTAAGTTTAGAGCCCCACCAACGATTAAAGGTACGAGCACAGCACCTGCATACATCGCTAGTACATGTTGTAGACCTACAGACCAAGTTTTTACTGTCATTTTTTCCATTTTAATATCCTCCTGCATAAATGCCTTCGTTTATTCGTTGTTCAGCAAATGTAACTTTTCCACTCTTTAAAGATGCAATTCTTGCTAAAGACTCTAATCGATAGCCTTTTGCGATTAACTCTTCTGCTCCTTGCTGGAATGATTTTTCGATCAATATCCCAATCCCACTTACAGTCGCACCAGCTTGCTCGACAATGTTCGCTAAGCCAAGAGCCGCCTGTCCATTAGCCAAAAAGTCATCAATTACTAGAACATGGTCTTCTGGATGAATATACTTTTTAGAAACAGTAATTTCATTTGACTCTCGTTTAGTAAAGGAATAAACCGTTGCTGTATACAAATCACTTGTTAATGTCAGGGATTTTCTTTTTCTTGCAAAAATTACAGGAACATCTAATGCCAGCCCTGCCATTATAGCTGGTGCGATACCAGATGACTCTATTGTTAAGATTCTAGTAATTCCTGCTTCTTTAAACAATCTAGCAAATTCAAGGCCAATCTCTTTCATCAGATGAGGGTCCATTTGGTGATTAATGAATGAATCTACTTTTAATACATGATCACTTAAAACAATACCTTCTTCTTCAATTTTCTTCTTCAATAAATCCATTAACTAGACTCTCTCCTTTTTTAGAGGACAGTGTTACCAAAGTATTCGTAATGACTGTCCTCTCTTAATACGAAAAAAAGCACATTCGCTTACTCTATGAGTAAGCGAATGTGCTTTTTCGAGCAAAATAAACTGCTCTATTTAGGCAATAGATCAGTATATCTCCATTTTTATGCGCTTACCCGTAGTCAGATGATTAACGGTCATCTGGTAGAAACTTGCAGGCCATATTCCTGCTATTATACGAGTGGTTATTTTGTTAGATTATTTGACAACATAATGGATTATAACGGATTTTCTTTGAAATGAAAACCATAATTTTATAAAGGGGAAAAGTTTCCATCTATTTTTATTATAACATCTACTTAGGCACTAATATTCTGACAATTTTTCAACAATCTCAAAACACTATTTATAGCTTATTTGAGTAATCATTTAATTTTTTTGCCATTTCTAATATTTGTTCCATAATAACCGATGTATGCTGAATCGAGTCTGCTTGTTTTTCACCAATTGCCGCAATTTTTTCAATTGATTCATTGATTGCATTAGTAGTGCTTCTAATTTCTTCCATCGTTTGAGAAATAGTTTGTGTAAAGTTGACTGTTTCTTTTGAGAATTTACGTATTTCATTCGCTACTACCTCAAAGCCCTTCCCCTTTTCTCCAGCTCTTGCTGCTTCAATAGCAGCATTTAATCCTAATAGATTCGTCTGATCGGCCACTTTTTTTATAATCGAAACTACTTCACTCGTTTTCCTTATATTTTCTTCTGCAACATTTGATTGCTCTAAAAGTAGTTTGGAAAAATCCACTAAGGAATGCGATCCATCGGCTATGTTATTAATATGTTCTTGTGATTGTGATAAAGATCTTGTTATTTCATCTACGATATTTCGTATCTCTGTTTGCCTTTTTAACTGAACAGCTATTCCGCCAATCACTTCTCCTTTTGTATTGATAATCGGAGAAGCTGTTCCAATAAATTCAAAACCGTAAAAATCTGCTGGCACCTCTTGCTTTAACGTTTTCTTTTCACGTATTGCCTCTTTTAATGGTTCATCAGGCTGCAGAGCTTGATTCGGTTTAATATGTAAATCAATAACCTTTCCAGGAAAATAAGCAATAAATTTGTCCCTATCGCAAATTGCAATAGAGAGATCAGCAGGAATTGCTGCTTTAATAATGGGAACTATAGGGATAATATCTTCTAAGGATTCTACTTGTTTAATCACAGTTGTCGCACTCCAATCTTTCTAAATCACTTCAACATACTACCATAAACATACCATATTTTCACAATTTTTTACTTTTGATTTCGACTCTTTCGTATTGGAATATATTGCAACATGTTATAATGATATTAGTTCTCTTCTTATTATTGACAAAAAAGAGAATTAAAACCTAACTATTATGTGGTGATTTCCATGTTTAAAATACTATTAATCGAAGATGATCAAACATTATTTCATGCCATAAAGGAACGCTTAGAGCAATGGTCCTATGAAGCTTTTGGAATAAATGATTTCAATAGAGTCATGCAGGAATTTACGGAGATAAAACCTGATTTAGTGCTTATCGATATCCAGCTTCCTAAATATGATGGATTTCATTGGTGTCGAATGATAAGGGGCCATTCAAACGTGCCAATTATATTCCTATCCTCAAGAGATCACCCAACTGACATGGTTATGTCGATGCAGCTCGGAGCAGATGACTTTGTGCAAAAACCGTTTCATTTTGATGTCTTAATTGCAAAAATACAGGCAATTCTCCGTCGTGTTTATAATTACAGCTTAGAGCAGTCGATACTTAAAACATGGTGCGATGCAACAATAGATTTTGAAAAAAATACGGTAACTTCTACTGTTGGAGAAATTGAACTAACGAAAAATGAAATGTTCATCTTAAAAATCCTACTAGAGCAGAAAAATAAAATCGTCTCTAGAGATCATCTTATAAATGAACTTTGGAATGATAAACGGTTCGTTAGCGACAATACGTTAACAGTAAATGTAAATCGTTTACGAAAAAAACTCGATGAGCTCCATCTTGGTAGCAATATAGAAACAAAAGTTGGCCAAGGATATATGGCGATTGAAGAGGACATAAAATGATTAAACAATATTTAATTGAAAAAAAACTTACACGGCACAACTAACACAATGATTTAGTTGTGCCGATTCCACTTGCTTTCAATATTGTTTAAATATGCATTTGGGTCCTGCTTAAAT